>JBDTXT010000165.1:0-6433 GCA_040006035.1 Pseudonocardiales bacterium
GGATCCTCGGGATCCTCAACCTCGTCGTCCTGTTCGGGATCATCAAGGTGTTCCGAAAGATGCGCAGCGGAACCTTCAACGAGCAGGAACTTGAGGATCACCTCAACCACCGCGGGTTCATGAACCGGTTCCTCGGCGGATTGACCAAGTCGGTGCGCAAGCCGTGGCACATCTACCCGATCGGTGTGCTCTTCGGCCTCGGCTTCGACACCGCAACGGAGGTCGGGCTGCTGGTCCTCGCCGGCGGCGCGGCCGCGTTCAGCCTGCCGTTCTACGTCATCCTCGTGCTGCCGATCCTGTTCGCGGCGGGGATGTGCCTGCTGGACACCATCGACGGAGTGTTCATGAACGCCGCCTACGGATGGGCGTTCTTGAAGCCGGTGCGCAAGGTTTTCTACAACATCACGATCACCGCCGTCTCGGTCGCCGTCGCGCTGATCATCGGCACGATCGAGCTGCTCACCGTCCTCGCCGACCAGGCCAAGATCACCTCGGGGCCGATCGCGTCGATCGCGAGAATCCCGCTCGACTACGCCGGCTACGGCATCGTCGGGCTGTTCGTCGTCGCGTGGCTCACCGCACTGGCAGTCTGGCGCTACGGCCGGATCGAAGAGCGCTGGTCAGCGCACCTTGCGCCGAGCGCGGCCGACACCACCTGAGCGACTGGCGCGGGCTAACGACGCTTGGCGCGCTTCGCGATGTAGACCGCCCAGGCGATCAGCGGGATTTGCAGCGGCAATCGTCCCCATGCGATGAGTGGATTGTGGAACAGGTCGGGATCGGACCCGCCGGAGTTCAGCGCCATCTGCACGTTGGCCGGGAACACAGCGACGAACAGGCCCGCAGCCGCCAACGCGCCGACGCGGCGGGTGGGCCGCGGCAGGAGCGCCGCCGCGCAGCCCAACTCGGCCAGCCCGCTGACATAGACCCAGAATTGTGACGCGCCCATGAAGTGCGGCACGATCCGCTCGAACCCGCTGGGTGAGACGAAGTGCATCGTGCCGGTGGCGAGGAGCAGGAGCGACAACAGCCACGCGGCCACCGCGCCGCGCCGCGCGGATCGGGTGTGGACCGCATCTTGCTCGGCCGGTGGGATCACCATTCGATGGTGCCCTACGCCCAGGTCAGACGGTGATCAGCACGATCGCGGCCGCCGCTAGAGCGAGGCCGAGACGCTGCACCCTGCTGGTGTGCTCGTGCAGCAACCCGACCGCGAGCATGACCGTTACGGCCGGGTATAGCGACGTCAGGACGCTGGCCAGCGAGAGCAGCCCTTGCCGGGTGGCGAGCAGGAAGAACATGTTCGCGAGCGCGTCGAATACGCCTGCCGACACGACGATGGCGAGCATCCGACCCTGGACCCGCGCGAACGCGCGTCGCTGCCAGGCGATCGGCACGATGACGATCGCGCACGCATAGCGGGAGATGACCAGGGGCCACAGACCGGAGTCGTTGCCGGCCCGGGCCAGGAAGATGAAGTAGAACCCGAACCCGAGACCGGAGACGGCGGCCAGGGCGAGGACCCGCAAGGCGATGCGACCGTGTGGATGGGCGTCGGTGGTCCGGCTCACGAGAACGACGGCGCCGACGCCGAGCAAAATCCCGAACCAGGCAGCCAACTGCGGTCGCTCGCCGATCAGAACGCCGAACACCACCGGCACGATTGCGGCCAGTACCGCGGTGACCGGCGAGATGACGTTCATCGGCGCGGTGACCATCAGCGTGTACATGATCGTCACGCCCACGAGGCCGGTCAGCCCGCCCGCGATGCCGAACACGACTGCGCGGCCGGTGAGCACACCGGGGAAGAAGGGCAGCAGCACGGTCATCAGCACGGCACCGACCGGGTAGCTGTACAGCAGCACGGTGACGGCGGTGTGCATTCGGGAGGCGAACGCCCCGACGAAATCACTGATGCCGTACGCGATCGCGGCAGCAAGACCGAGCAGGACGACCACGCCCCACGGTAGCGGGGCGCCGCGCGCGAATTAGCGGGCGGGCTTGGTCAGCGTGAACTGCGCGACGTCGAGGTAGCCGGTGCGGAATCCCGCCTCGGAGTAGGCCAGGTAAAGCGACCACATGCGGCGGAACGTCTCGTCGAAGCCGAGGTTCTCGACTTCCGTGGCGCGCGCCTCGAACCGCTCGCGCCAGCGGCGCAGCGTCTCGGCGTAGTGGCGGCCGAAGTAGTAGCGATCGGCGACCCGCAGCGACGTCGCGCCCGTTATCGTGCGCTCGATCGACTCGGCCGAGGGCAACTGCCCGCCGGGAAAGATGTACTTGCGGATCCAGGTGTACGTGTCGCGGGTGGCGAGCACGGTGTAGTCGTCCTGCAGGATCGCCTGCAGGCCGACCCGCCCCCCGGGCGCCAGCAGCCGGTCGATGGTGCCGAAGTACTCGTCCCAGTGGTTGGCCCCGACCGCCTCGATCATCTCGACGCTGACGATGGCGTCGTACTGGCCTTGCGTCTCGCGGTAGTCCTGCAGCAGGACGCTCGCGTGTTCGGTCATCCCGGCGGCCGCGATGCGCCTGCGCGCCAGCTCAGCCTGCTCGATGGAGATCGTGATGGAGGTGACGTGCGCACCTCGCCGTGCGGCGCGGATCGCCAGCTCGCCCCAGCCGGTGCCGATCTCGAGCAGCCGGGTGCCCTCGCCGACCTTGGTGGCGTCGAGCAGCCGGTCGATCTTGCGTCCCTGAGAGCTGGCCAGGTCGTCAGGGGTGCCGTAAGGCTCGCCGTCGAATATCGCGGAGGAGTAGGTCATCGTCTCGTCGAGGAACGTCTTGAACAGCTCGTTCGACAGGTCGTAGTGGCGGTGGATGTTGTCCCGGGCACCTTCGACGGTGTTGTCCTCGTGGACTGGCTGGCGGTGCAGCACGGCATGACGCAGCCGGTGCAGCATCGCGGGGACGAGCTCACGCATGTTGGCGGCGAATGTCGACAGCACGGCAGCCAGGTCGTCGGCGGTCCAGTCGCCGGCCATGTAGGCCTCACCGAAGCCGATCGTCCCGGTAGCACCGAGGCGGTGGAAGAACGAGGTCGGGCGTACGAGGCGCAGGAGTGGGTCGGACTTGCTGCCGCCGCCGTAGCTGCGACCGTCCGGCTCGATGACCCGCAGCGGGATACGGCCGACGGCATTGCGGAAGATCCGCTTGGCCACTGCTGCCCGTACCGGGCGATGCGGCACCCCGGCGACGTCCGGCCACAAGGTCGCGTCGATGCCCCGCGCCTGGAATGTCCGTTGGCTCTGGCCGATGACCGTCATGCGTATCCCTCCGGGCCGCCGCGAGAATCCGGGTCGGCTCAATCAGACGACGAGCGATGCATACCCGGCAAGGGCCTGCCTCAACACATTCGTCGTCTCGGGGGCTACGGTTCCGTCCGGTGGCCTGGCGCACAGCACGCCCAGGAGGAAACCGGTGGTGAGTTCGTGCCAGAGCCTGGCCCGGCGCAGCATGGCGTGCCGGTCGTCCTGGATGCTGATGTAGCTGACCGAGTCTGCCACCAGGGCGGCGGCCCGGGCGTAGGCGGCCGAGGCCGGGGGACTGGTCATCCGGTCGAGGGCGCCGTGTGCGATGAGCACCCGGCGGCCGGCGAGCTGGTCAACCGGGTCACCCTGCTCGATCCACGGGGCGAGGGCCACCACCGCCTGCACCGTGGGGTAGTCGGCGACGTAGAGAGCAGCGCGGCCGCCCATCGAGTGCCCGACGAGCCCGACCGGCACGCCGGGGAAGCGGCGCTCGAGCTCGGTCAGTGCCCACCGGGCGTCGCCGACCGGGGCGCGGGCCGCGCCGTTCCAGCCGCGCTGGATGTAGCGGAGCCGGGCCACCGCGAGCCCGTGCTCGGCCCCGGCATGGCGGAGGTGCTGCGCGATGGGCACCATCCGCAGCACCGCCAGCTGCGACGCCCGGACCGGCCCGGTGCCCCGCGAGCGCCCGCCGTGCATCACCAGCGCGATCGCCCGGACCGGCCCGCTGGGCATGTCCACGGCCAGCTTGGGTTCGGAGCTCACCGCGGACACGTCGTCTTGGCCGGCGGGACGGTGCCGTTGATCAGGTAGTTCTCTACGTAGTTGTCGATACAGGTGCTGCCCTGCAGGTAGGACGTGTGCCCTTCGCCGTCCCACGTCAGCACGGTGGCGTTGCCCATCGTCTTGGCCAGGTCGATCGCTCCCTTGTAGGGGGTGGCGGGGTCGTGCAGGTTGCCGACGACCAGCACCCGGTGCGGCGTGGGAGCGCTGGGCAGCGGCACCGGCGTTCGCTTGGGCTGCCACACCTGGCAGGAGAACAGCGAGGGCGCCGACCACTTGCCGAACATCGGGTAGTCCTTGACCCACTTGACGGCAGTTGCCTTGATGATTTCGTCGCTGGGTCCCGGTGCTGAGTCGTTGCAGTTGATCGTGGTGTTCGCGTCGGAGATGTTGGAGTAGTGCCCGTCGGGGCTGCGCTGGTTGTATTTGTCGGCGAGCCGGAACACGCCCTTGGCATCGCCGCCCTTGGCGTCGCCGCCCTTGGCGTCGATGAGGGCCTGGCCGAGCGCCGGCCACTCCGATTGCGAGTACAGCGCCGACAGGACCCCGGTGAGCACGATCGAGCCGGTCGCGGTGCGATCTTCACCGGACTCGCTGGTCTTCAGCGGCGTCACGTTGGCCTGTTTCACCAGGTCGTACACAACCTGACGGGGGGAGCCGAGTGACTTGCACGGCGAGTGGGTGAGGCAGTCGGCCTGGAACTGGTCGAACGCGCCTTCGAAGCCTTTGAGTTGGTCGGCGAAGGAGGTGATGTCGTCGCTGAGGGGATCGACTGCCCCGTCCAGAACAGCGACGCCGAGCTGGCTGGGGTACAGGTGCGCGTACACCGAGCCGAGCTCGGTCCCGTAGGAGAAACCCAGATAGTTCAGCGGCTTGTTGCCCACCGCGCCTCGTATCCGCTCCATGTCCTTGGCGGTCTGGACCGTGTTGTAGTCAGCCAGTGCCGACCCGTACTTGGCGTTGCAACTGGTCGCGACCAGCTGCGCCAGCTGCTTGGCCTCGGCCAGCCCGGTCGCCGTCAGTACGTCGGGCGCGGCGGCGTTGAGTCGGTCCTTCTCGTCGTCGCTGATGCACGCGACGGGAGTGGACAGCCCGACGCCGCGCGGGTCGAAGCCGAGCAGGTCGAAGTGGGAGAGCAGCTTGTCCGAGACCTGGATGGCGAGGCCGACGGTCGCTTCGACGCCGGAGCCGCCAGGGCCGCCCGGATTGATCATGAGGCTGTTGCCGCTGGTGTTGTCCTTGTCATGCACCTTGATGAGTTCGATGGCGATGGTCTTGCCGGATCCGTCTTGGTAGTCCAGCGGGACGTTCAACCGGGCGCAGGAGAAGGAGAGCCGCTCGGCCCGCCCGGCCGGGAACGGCAGGTTCTTGAGGTTGAACAAGCTGCTGCAGTCGGTGAAGTTCGCCGGCTTCGGCTGGGGTGGCGCGGAGGATGACTGGCCTGGGCTGGACGAGCCGGCCGTCTTGCTCGGTGTGCTGGCCGAGCCGTGGCCGGTGACCGTCGCAGTGCAGCCGGCGAGAAGGACCACGGCCGCCGTAGCAGTGAGACGCAGCAAGGGGACGGGGCGGATCCGGCGGGCGGGCACGAGATGCACGGTACCTGCGCCACGTGAGGCGGCCGGATCAGCGCGGGCCCGGTCCGGTGCGACGGACGCTGGCATCAGCTCGAGCTGGGGCGAGAACCCATTCAACGGTGCAAGGACGGTCCGCTCGTCCGGGTTCACTTCTCGCTGTAGTCACGGCCACTGTGGCTGACCGAGCCGGGCGACCCCGACATCTTCGACTACTTCTTGCTTCTGAGGATGCCGATGGCGCAGGTGACGTTCGCAATCGAAGACTGGGAGCGCATGGTCGCCGCGCATCCGAGTCGCTGAACGCTCACGACCAGTCGCGTCCCACAAAGGTGTCCTCGCCTGGGCGCCAGATGTCCCAGCTCGGGTCATCGAGGAACCCACTGAGCATCGCGATCTCGGGGCCGGACAGGTCCGATGGCTCGGGGTTGATGACGATGGACCCGATCGCAAATTCGAGCACGATGCCGACCGCGGGCCGATCATGAGCAGCTTCGACGTCGTGTCCGATGAATGAGCAGAGCAGGTCGCGGTAGCCGGAATCCCCGAAAGATCGCGCGGCCGTCTCCGTCACGATCTTGGGCCAGACGTAGGCGGTCAGCCGCGGACCGTTGAACTCTAGTTGGCAGTAGTCGCTGACAAAGATGACCGATGAGAGCGTTTCGCAGACCAGCCTGTCGATGAGCAGCTCGGTCATCCGCCGAGTCCGGGCACGATGTCGTCGAGGGCGTAGGTGAGCGGCTGTTCGAGCTGCTCGTAGGTGCAGGACGTGGGTGTGCGGTCGTCGCGCCAGCGCACGAAGTGGGCCAGGTGACGGAAGCGGGTGCCTTCCATGTG
>JBDTXT010000166.1:0-6363 GCA_040006035.1 Pseudonocardiales bacterium
CCGGTCTCGACGGTGAGGTTGTAGACCCAGATGGCGTTGATGACGATCCACATGATCGGGAAGAAGCCGAAGGCGGCTCCGAGCAGTCCGCTGTTCAACGCGTCGCCGACTGGCATCGAGTACACGAAGACCGCGACGGCGAGAGCGACCGCGAGCCCGATGAGGGAGGCGAGCCACGCGCGCATTCGCAGCACCCCGAGCAGCACGAACAGGGTTATGAGCGGTAGCGCGGCCGCGACGGAGGACCAGCCCAGCGAGTGGCCGATCGGGTCGTAGTCCTGCTGATAGTCCGCAAGCATCGCCGTTGCATCCCTTCGCCGGGAACGAAGTGACCCTGCTCAGCCGTCAGGCGTGAACCGGTGTCGTTACCTGCATTCCCCAAGTCCGGCACTTTCTCACCACCCGAGAGGACTTCAAGTATGCGAACATATGTTCGTGTCTATGGAAGCGGACATCCTGCATGCCGATCTGGACGCGTTCTTCGCGTCGGTCGAGCAGCGGGATGACTCGCGCCTGCGGGGCCGGCCGGTGATCGTCGGTGGCGGCGTGGTGCTCGCGGCGAGCTATGAGGCAAAGGCGTTCGGGGTCTGCTCTGCGATGGGCGGCCGGCAGGCTCGTCAGCTCTGTCCGCACGCCGTGATCGTCCGGCCGCGGATGGAGGCCTACTCCGAGGCGAGCAAGGCAGTTTTCGCCGTGTTCGCCGACACGACACCGATCGTCGAAGGACTCTCGATCGACGAGGCTTTTCTCGACGTCGGCGGGCTGCGCAGGGTCTCGGGCACGCCGTTCGAGATCGCGGCGCGGCTGCGCCACAGTGTGCGCGAACGGGTGGGCCTACCGATCACGGTGGGCGTGGCCCGCACGAAGTTCCTCGCGAAAGTGGCCAGCGCGGTGGCCAAACCCGACGGCTTACTGGTGGTGCCTCCCGACGGCGAGCTGGATTTCCTGCACCCGCTGCCCGTCGAGCGGCTGTGGGGCGTCGGCGCGGTGACGGCGTCCAAGCTGCACAACCGAGGGATCAGCACAGTCGGTGAGATCGCCGCGCTCGACGAGGTCGCGCTGACCTCGATGCTCGGCAAGGCGTCAGGCCGGCACCTTCATGCACTGGCGCACAACCGTGATCCCCGCCCCGTACAGGTGGGCCGCCGCCGACGCTCGATCGGATCGCAGCGAGCCCTAGGCCGCAACAGCCTCTCGCCGGCGCAGATCGATGCGATCGTCGTCGCCATCGTCGAGCGTGTGTGCCGCCGGCTGCGCGGCGCCCACCGGGTCTGCCGCACGGTCGTGCTCCGCCTGCGCTTCGACGACTTCTCGCGCGCCACCCGGTCGCATACGTTGCCCTTCGCGACGGCCGAGACCGAGACCGTCCTCGCGACGGTGCGTGCCCTGCTGAGCACCGCCGCGCCGCTCATCGAGTCCGCCGGCCTCACCCTCGTCGGTCTTTCGCTGGCCAACCTCGACGACACCGACGCCACCCAACTAGAGCTGCCGTTCCACGGCCGCGACGGGCTCTTGCTGGATGGCGCGGTGGACAACATCCGCGACCGCTTCGGCACGACGGCCATTACCCGAGCGGTGTTGCTCGGCCGCGACCCGGGTCTGACGATGCCGATGCTGCCCGACTGATGCTGCGGGGCATGGGTCTTTGGTGCTTCTTAAGCGCCATCGCCGATGGTTGCCCCAGCCAGCCCAAGGAGAGCAGCCATGAACGCACCAACACACGTCGCGGGGTCCACGCCCGATCGCAGCCGCGCGCGCAAGCGCATGATGGGCGCCGGCGCCCTGTTGAGCGCGTGCCTGCTCCTCATCGCGGGCTGCACCTCGTCCAGCAAGGGCAAGGGTTCGACTTCGTCAACCAATACCGCGTCGGTGACCACTCAACCGGCGAGCACCGCGAGCAGCTCCACGCCAGCCGACACGAGTTCGGCCCCCTCGAGCGCACCGCCTTCCTCGAGCGATGACATCGCCGGCGACTGGACCGGCACCTTCGCCAACACCACGACCGGCGCAACAGGCACGTTCAGCGTCACGTTCAGCCGGCAGGACGAAACGATCACGGGCCACATCACGATCAACGGCGGCGGATCCGGAACCATCAATGGCACTCTGTCCGGCAACAAGATCACATTCGGCACGATCACCGGCTCGACGACCACCTTCGACGGCAGCTTTGCGGGCAACTCGATGAGCGGGACGTACAAGGCCGGCGCCGACAACGGAACCTGGGAGGCCACCCGTTAGGGTGCGTTTGGGGCTACTTCGGCACCTTAGGCAGCGCGGACGGGTCGGTAGCGGCGGAGCGCAGCCGGCCCAGGATTGCCTTGCGGGCCATGGTGAACGACACCGAATCGTCGAAGAGCATCGAGCTAGTGCCAGCGGTCCGGGTGAGCGCGTCGAGTTCGAACGCCAGCAAGGCGGGGTCGGTGTCGTCGGCCAGCTCACCCTGCTCGATGGCTACCGTGATGATGCCCTCGTAGAAGCGGAGCAAGTCGCGCTCGGAGGCGACGATGGCGTCGCGTACCCGGCCCGGGCGGGAGTCGAACTCGGTGGCCGCGGCGGAGAAGAAGCAGCCGCCGGGAAAAACTCGCTCGGCCATGTAATCCAGGCGTGCCTCGCACAGCTCCCACAGCCGGGTCAGCCCGGCCCGGGCTCGCAGTGCGGGCGTGATGACGTGCTCGATGAACACGTCGCGCGCGAGGGCCAGGGTGGCCAGTTGCAACTCCTCCTTGGACCCGAAGTGCGCGAACACGCCGCTCTTGCTGACGGCGAGTTCGCTCGACAGCCGGCCGATGCTCAGGCCTTCCAGGCCGTTCGTGGAGGCGATGTCGACCGCGCGCTCGAGGATCAGCCGGCGGGTGTGTTCGCCCCGCTCGAGCCGTCCGTCCACCTTCGCGTCGGTCATCGTCACCTCAGTATGGCTTCGGTTGCATCAATCTATCCGAACGACTGTGCAGACTAAATGTAGCGCGAATCCGGACCACAATCAGCTTGACAGCCTCGTGTCGTCTAGATGATAGTACGAACGGTCAGTTTGTTTGTCTGGGTGGACGACGAGGAGAAGGCTCATGCTCGAGAAGACGCAACAGGTGGCCTCGGCCCGGTTGGTATTGCTGCTGGCCTGCGGGGCGGCGTTCCTGTCGCTGCTCGATGCGACGGTGGTCAACCTCGCCATCGCAGATCTACATCTGGATTTCCAGGGTGCGAGCCTCACCGGGCTGTCGTGGGTGATCACGGCCTACGCCGTCCTGCTCGCCGCCATGCTGTCGGCGGCCGGTCGGTTGGCCGATACTCGCGGCGCCCGCCCGCTATTCATCGGTGGCATCACGTTGTTCACTCTCTTCTCGTTGCTGTGCGGCCTGGCTCCGAATCCCACGACACTGATCGCGGCGCGTGCCCTGCAGGGCGTCGGTGCGGCCGCGATGATCCCCGCCTCGCTCGCCCTGCTGCTCACCAACCTGCCCACGTCCGAGCGGGCCAAGGCCATCGGGCTATGGAGCGGCGCGGGCGGCCTGGCTGCTGCCGTCGGCCCGACCCTCGGCGGAGTGCTGGTCGACGCCTGGGGTTGGCGGGCGCTGTTCCTCATCAACATCCCGGTCGGCTTGGCGATCCTGATCGGTGCCCGCCGCCTGGCCCGTACCCAGGTCGGCGAGCGCCGGCACTTCCCCGACGTGCTCGGCTCCGTCCTGCTGGCCGGCGGAGTCGGCGCGATCGTGCTCGGTGCGACCGAGGGCCAGACCTGGGGCTGGTCCGATGCACGGACGTTGCTCAGCATCGCCGGCGGTGTGGTCGCGGTGGCGCGCGCGGTCGTGCGGTCGCGTCACCACGCGGCTCCGGCGATCGAGATATCGCTATGGCGTAACCGATCCTTCGCGGCCACCAACCTCGCGTCCCTGTTGTACGGCGCCAGCCTGTACTCGTTGCTGCTGATCGGCGTGCTCGTGCTCACCCAGGTCTGGGACTACTCGGTGCTGCGCGCCGGGCTGGCCATGACTCCGGGTGCGTTCACCTCAATGGTGGGCGCGGTGGTCGGCGGCCGGATGATCGAGAAGCGCGGCCCGCGGCCGGTGCTGATCATCGGGGCACTGCTGATGGTCGCGGCCTGTGTCTCGACCATCGTCTGGCTGAGCACGACCCCCAACTACCTGGGGCTGTGGCTGCCGGTCGGGTTGATCATCGGCCTCGGCATGGGGGCGGTGGCCGTGGCAACGAACAGCGCGGCAGCCCTGAACGCCCCGCCCGTCCGGTTCGCCGGCGCCATCGGGCTGAACACCACCGCGCGCCAGGTCGGCGGGGCGCTGGGCATCGCGGCGCTGGCCATCATCCAGACCGAGCGCGCTGGGCAGGGACTCAGCCCGTTCACCTGGGTCTACGTCTGGGGCACGGCCACTGCGGTGGGGGCCGCCCTTGCGGCGCTGGGCATCGCGAAGAGCACCACCAGCGCGGTTGTCCCGGTAGCGCGCGCCACCGTTGAACGAGCAGCCCGATGAGCGTTTCCCTCGACTCGTATTGCCTGTCCGACGACGAGGCGGTCAGCCTGCTCCGCGACGCGCCTTGGCGGCGTTTCGCGGTGCTGGGCGACAGCCTGGCCGCAGGCATCGGCGAAGACACTTCGGGATACCCGACCGGCGGCTGGCAAGAGACGCTGGCCCGGGTGCTGCGGCGGGTGCACCCCGGGCTGGCCTATCTCAACGTCGGCCGGCGCGGGCTGCTCGCTCGCGAGGTGCGCGAGACCCAGTTCGAGCCCGCGCTCGCGTTCGGCCCGGACCTCGCCGCGCTTGTCTGCGGTGGCAACGATTCGCTCAAGCCCAGTTTCGAGATCGACTCGGTGACGGCCGACCTCGACCACATGGTGGGTGAGTTGCGCGCGCGGGGCAGTGATGTGCTGCTGTTCGGCCTCATGGACATCACTACAGCCGGGCTCATCGACCCGCAGTACGCGCCGATGGTGCACGAGCGACTGGTCACGCTGGCTGACGCAACCGCGACCGTCGCCGACCGGCACGGCGCGATCTACCTTCGGATGACCGAACACCCCGCGGCGGCCGAGCCGAGCCTCTACAGCAGCGATCTACTACACGCCAACGGGCGAGGGCACGCCGTGCTGGCGGGTGAGACGGTCCGCCGGCTGGCCGAGCATCTCGCTCTCGCGAGTCAGTACGCGTGACCCGGGCAGGGCGAACGCGGGCCTGAGGATCGGCCGCGCAGTGGGTGCCGGTGTGACTGCTGGGGGACCTGGGACGCAAGGGATCGCGACTGTCCACAGCAATCGGTCGAGCTGTTTGAATTCGGGCATATCGGCCGTAGTGTCGCAGCCACTCATTCGTGACACGGACGCTCGGGGAGGCCGCCATGGCGACGGCGCGAGCGATCGTCGAGGCCGAGGTGCGCGAACTCGTCCGCCGCCGCGGCATCGATCCCGTGGCCGAGCCGGCCGCCGTCACCAAGCTGATCGACGAGGTGGTCTCGGACTACCTCGACCGCTCAGTCACCTCGCAGCTACCGCCGCTGGGCGACACAGCGCCGGTGTCGCGCGCGGTGCTGGACTCGGTGGCCGGTTTCGGTCCATTGCAACCGTTTCTCGACGATCCGACGGTCGAAGAGATCTGGATCAACGAGCCGGGCCGCGTGTTCATCGCGCGTCGCGGCCGCTCGGAGTTAACCACCCTTATCCTCACTGCTGATCAGGTGGCCGAACTCGTCGAGCGGATGCTGCGCACCTCCGGCCGGCGCATCGATCTGAGCACGCCGTTCGTCGACAGCACCCTTCCGGACGGCTCGCGGCTACATGTCGTGATCCCCAATATCACGCGTCGCCATTGGGCCGTGAACATCCGCAAGTTCGTGCTCAGCCTGAACACTCTCGACGAGCTGGTCGGCATTGCCTCGATCACCGAGCAGGCCGCCCGCTTCCTCGAAGCCTCCGTCGGCGCCGGGCTGAACATCCTCGTCGCTGGCGGCACCCAGACCGGCAAGACCACGATGCTCAACGCATTGTGCGGCGTGATCCCCGCCCGTGAACGGGTGATCACGGTCGAGGAGGTGTTTGAACTCCAGTTGCGGCTGCCTGATGTCGTGTCGATGCAGACGCGGCAGGCCAACCTCGAGGGCACTGGCGAGATCGCGCTGCGTCGGCTGGTCAAGGAAGCGCTGCGGATGCGCCCGGCGCGGCTCATCGTGGGCGAGGTGCGCCAAGAGGAGTGCCTTGATCTGCTCATCGCGTTGAACAGCGGAGTCACGGATAATGCTCAGACACATTTCACTGGGTGTGCCACCGCTCGCGCTCGTGGCGAGCCCGATGCAGCACCCTGCACGAGCAGCCGCGTCGCCCGGTCGTCGCGGGTGTCGGTCGCGGTCAGTGCACCA
>JBDTXT010000167.1:0-6349 GCA_040006035.1 Pseudonocardiales bacterium
CGCTGTACGGCTCCAGCCTGGTCACCGGCTGGGCCATGCTGCACGGCTACCCGGTCGCGATCCTGGCCAACGCCCGCGGCGTGCTGTTCAGCGAGGAGGCGCAGAAGGCCGCGCAGTTCATCCAGCTGGCCAACCGTGCCGACACCCCACTGATCTTCCTGCAGAACACGACCGGCTACATGGTTGGCAAGGAGTACGAGCAGGCCGGGATCATCAAGCACGGCGCGTTGATGATCAACGCCGTCTCCAACTCCACGGTGCCGCACCTGACCGTGACGATGGGGGCGTCCTACGGCGCCGGCAACTACGGCATGTGCGGACGCGCGTACGACCCGCGGTTCCTGTTCACCTGGCCGAACGCCAAGTCGGCGGTCATGGGCCCGGCCCAGTTGGCCGGCGTCCTGTCGATCGTCGCCCGCCAGGCGGCCGAGGGGCGCGGGCAGGCCTACGACGAGGACGCCGACACCAAGATGCGCGAATACGTCGAGGCGCAGATCGAAGCCGAGTCGCTGGCCACGTTCCTGTCCGGACGGCTCTACGACGACGGCATCATCGACCCGCGCGACACCCGCACGGTGCTGGGCATCGCGCTGTCCGCCATCCACACCACACCAGTCAAGGGCGCCACCGGCTACGGGGTGTTCCGGCTGTGATCACCTCAGTCCTCGTCGCCAACCGCGGCGAGATCGCCCGCCGCATCTTTCGCACGTGTCGCGACCTGGGCCTGACGACGGTCGCCGTCTACGCCGACGCCGACGCCGACTCGCCGCACGTCGGCGAGGCGGACTCGGCCGTCCGGCTGCCCGGTAACGCGCCGGCCGACACCTACCTGCGCGCCGACCTGCTGATCGAGGCGGCGCACCGCGCAGGCGCCGATGCCGTCCATCCCGGCTACGGCTTCCTGTCCGAAAACGCCGCCTTCGCCCGCGCCGTGATCGAGGCAGGCCTGGTCTGGATCGGGCCGCCGCCCGAGGCGATCGAGGCGATGGGTAGCAAGATCGAGTCCAAGCTGCTGATGGCCGCCGCCGGCGTCCCGGTGCTCGACAGCCTGCTGCCAGACGCCGTCACCGCGGCCGAGCTGCCCGTCATCATCAAGGCGTCCGCAGGCGGTGGCGGGCGCGGCATGCGCATCGTCCGAGACCTGGCGGACCTGCCTCGTGAAGTAGAACTCGCCAGCGCCGAGGCGGCATCCGCGTTCGGCGACCCGGCGGTGTTCTGCGAGCCCTACCTGGCCACCGGGCGGCACATCGAGGTGCAGGTCATGGCCGATGTCCACGGCACGGTGTGGACGGTCGGCGAGCGGGAGTGCTCGATCCAGCGCCGGCACCAGAAGGTCCTCGAAGAGGCACCTTCGCCGCTGGTCGAGCGCATCGACGGCATGCGCGAGCAGTTGTTCGACGCGGCACGCGCGGCCACCAAGGCCATCGCGTACACCGGCGCCGGCACCGTGGAGTTCCTCGCGGATGACGACGGACGGTTCTTCTTCCTCGAGATGAACACCCGCCTGCAGGTCGAGCATCCCGTCACCGAGTGCACCACCGGGCTCGATCTCGTCGCCCGTCAACTCGACGTCGCCGATGGTGGACGTCTGGACGCGCAATCCCCCGCTACCCAAGGGCATTGCATTGAAGTTCGCCTCTACGCGGAGGACCCTGCGCACGGCTGGGCGCCGCAGAGCGGCACGCTGCATCGGTTCGACATCCCAGGGATCAACTTCGCCGTCGCCGACGCGCCCGCCGGCCTACGCATCGACAGCGGCGTGCGCGACGGATCCGTGGTGGGCATCCACTACGACCCGATGCTGGCGAAGGTGATCAGCTGGGCGCCGACCCGCACGCTGGCAGCAAGCGTGTTGGCGGGCGCGCTCCAACGAGCCACCATCCACGGCCTCACGACGAACCGCGACCTGCTGGTCAATGTCCTGCGCCATAAGGCATTTCTCGCCGGCGACACCGACACGGCGTTCATCGGTCGCCACGGGCTGGACACGCTCGCCGCACCGCTGGCCGACGAGCCGGCCGAGCGGCTCAGCGCGGTGGCCGCCACGCTGGCCGGGGACGCCACCGACCGCGCCAACGCCCGGGTGCTGCCCGGCATACCGAGCGGCTGGCGCAACGTGGTCAGCCAACCGCAGCGCGCCGAGTTCGACGGACCGGGCGGCGCCCACGAGATCGCCTACCGGCACACTCGCGATGGCCTGCGCGCCGACAACTTCGACGGCGTGGGGTTGATCTCGGCCGCGCCGACGGAGGTGGTGCTCGACGACCGCGGCGTGCGGCGCACGTTCAACGTCGCCCGTTACGGCAACGCCGTCTACGTCGACTCGCAGCTGGGCGCCGTCCGGTTCAGCGCCCTGGACAGATTCCCTGACCCCGCCGACCATGTTCCCCCCGGCTCGCTGCTCGCGCCCATGCCCGGCTCCGTCGTCCGGATCGCCGCTGCCGTGGGGGATGTCGTAATCGTCGGCCAGCCGATTCTCTGGCTCGAAGCCATGAAGATGCAGCACCAGATCAACGCCCCAACAGCGGGTGTCATCGCTGAACTGCCCGTGCAAGCAGGCCAACAGGTCGACGTCGGCGCCGTCCTCGTCGTCGTCACCAACGAGGGAGGCGCTCGATGAACTTCACCGAGAGCGAGGAGCAGCACGCGCTGCGCAAGGCCGTGGCCGACCTGGGTTCGCGCTACGGGTTCGAGTACACCCGCAGCAAGGTCAAGTCCGGTGAGCACACCGACGAGCTGTGGCTCGAGGCCGGCAAGCTCGGCTTCCTGGGCGTGAACCTGCCCGAGGAGTACGGCGGCGGGGGCGGCGGCATGTACGAGCTGGCGCTCGTGCTCGAGGAGCTGTCGGCCGCGGGCTGCAGCCAGTTGATGATGGTCGTCTCGCCGGCCATCTGCGGCACCGTGATCGGCCGCTACGGCACGGACGAGCAGAAGCAGCGCTGGCTGCCCGGCATCGCCGACGGCTCGATCGTCATGGCCTTCGGCATCACCGAGCCCGATGCCGGCTCGAACTCGCACAACATCACGACGACCGCGCGCCGCGACGGTAATGGGGGAGTAGCCGGCGAGGGATGGCTGCTCACCGGCCGCAAGATCTACGTCAGCGGCGTCGACCGGGCTGACGCCGTGCTCATCGTGGGTCGCACCGAGGACGACAAGACCGGTCGGCTCAAGCCGGTGCTGTTCGCGATGCCCACCGACTCGCCAGGCTTCGAGTTCCGCCCGATCGAGATGGACATCGCCACGACGGACAAGCAGTTCCTGTTGTTCCTCGACGACGTCCGGTTGCCGGCGGACGCACTGATCGGTCAGGAGGATGCCGCCATCGCGCAGCTGTTCGCCGGACTGAACCCGGAGCGGATCATGGCGGCGGCGCTGTCCGTCGGCATCGCCCGCTACGCACTCGACAAGGCCGTCGCCTACGCGAAGGAACGGGTCGTCTGGGGCGCTCCGATCGGCACGCACCAGGGCCTCGCCCACCCGCTCGCGCAGGTGAAGATCGAGCTGGAGCAGGCGAAACTGATGATGCAGAAGGCCGCGACGCTGTATGACACCGGCGAGGACATGCGCGCCGGCGAGGCGGCGAACATGGCGAAGTACGCAGCGGCGGAGGTCGCGGTGCGCAGCGTTGACCAGGCCGTCCAGACCCTCGGCGGCAACGGCTTCGCCAGCGAGTACGGCCTCGGTGCGCTGCTTGCCGTCGCCCGCGTCGGCCGGGTGGCGCCCGTCAGCCGCGAGATGGTCCTGAACTTCGTCGCCCAGTTCAGCCTCGGCCTGCCGAGGTCGTACTGATGGCTGTCGTCCACTGCGCGCTCGATCGGGCGATCGCAACCGTGACCCTAGATTCGCCCGAGAACCGCAATGCGCTCTCGGCGCAGCTCGTCGGCGAGCTGACGGAGCATCTGCAGGCGGCCGGTGCCGACAGCGACGTACGCGCAGTCGTGCTCACCCATACCGGCACGACGTTCTGTGCCGGTGCCGACCTTAAAGAAGCCGCGGCCGAGGGTGGGCCCGCGGTGGGCACCCAGCGCATGCTCGCGCTGCTGCGCCTGATCGTCGAGCTGCCTAAGCCCGTGATCGCGCGGATCGAGGGCAACGTGCGCGCCGGCGGGATCGGGATCGTCGGCGCGTGCGACATCGCTGTCGCCGGGCCGACGTCGTCGTTCGCCTTCACCGAGGTTCGGCTCGGCCTGGCCCCGGCAATCATCTCGCTCACCACCCTGGGCCGGATGAGCGAACGGGCCGCCGCTCGTTACTACCTGACAGGCGAGAAGTTCGACGCTGCCGCCGCGGCCGCCGCCGGCCTGATCACCGCCGCCGTGAACGATGTGGATGCCGAGATCGCGGCACTGGCCGACGAGCTGCGCGCGTGCTCCCCGCAGGGACTGGCCGAGACCAAGCCGCTGACCACCCGGGCCATGCTGGCCGAGTTCGACGGGCGGGCCGAACAGATGCAGGCCTTGTCGGCCAGGCTGTTCGCCTCCGACGAGGCCCGCGAGGGGATGTCGGCCTTCCTGCAGCGCCGGCCGCCGCGCTGGGCGCCGCCCGGATGACCACCGCCCCGACCCGCGAGCCGCAGCAGGACCGCAGCCGGGCCACCCGTGCCCGGCTGCTGGAGGCAGCGATCGCCTGCCTGGCCGAGCTGGGCTGGACGGCCAGCACGGTAGCGGTGGTATCCGAGCGCGCTGGGGTGTCGCGCGGTGCCGCGCAGCATCACTTCCCGACGCGGGAGTCCCTGTTCACCGCGGCGCTGGAACACGTCAGCCAGGTACGGGCCAGCGAGATGAAGCGCGAACTCGCGGAGCTCACAGGCGGCACCACCCCCGACACGGCCGCGGTCGTGGACCTGGTCATGAACCTGTTCACCGGGCCGCTGTTCCGGGCCGCGCTGGCGCTGTGGGTCGCGGCGGCAGCCGAGCCGCAACTGCGCGGGCAGATGATTCCGCTCGAAGCCCGCATCGGCCGCGAGATCCACCGGGTCGTCGTCGAACTGCTCGGCGCAGATGAACGCCAATCCGGGGTGCGCGAAACCGTGCAGGCCACGCTCGACCTGGCCCGCGGCCTCGGCTTGGCCAACCTGCTGACCGACGACGGCCCACGTAGGGCCCGGATCGCGAGCCAGTGGGCCCGAATCCTGGACCAGTCCCTATCCCCTGTTGAGTGACTAGGGCGTGGCCTCGCGGCTGAGGATGCGGGCTAGCACATCGTCGTCGGCATCGACTGCGCGTCGGCGCCGCCCGCCGCCCGTGCTGGGGCCGCCGGAGCCGTTCGTCTCACCGTTCGCATTGGTATGCCGGCCGCCGTTCGGCGCGGCGCTGCCGTTGACCGGCTTGGCCAGGCTCATCGGGCTCGCTGCTCCCTCGTCGGATTGGGCCTCGACCGGGTCGAGCTCGAAGTCGGTGAACGGCCGCAGCCGCGGCATCGAGGCGAACGGGTCGATGGGCTCCGGCCGCGGGATCCGAACCGTTTCCTCACGCACGGCCTGCGGCGGCACGGGTGGGGGCGAGATCGGCTCGGGCGTCGCGGGGGGCGCCGGCGCGGGCGGCTCGACAGGTATCGGCGGGCCGGGGCTGGGGCCGATCGGTTCGGGCCGCAGCGGTTCGGGCCGCAACGCTTCGGCGGCCAGCGGCTCGGCCGTGGCCACCAGCGAGGTGTGGGTGCTGCCCAGCGAGAACGAACTCAGCCGTTCGGACTGACGACCACCCATCATCTGCCGCACCTCGTGCTGCAGGGCCTCGATGTCCGAGCCGATGACTCGGGTTGTCTCGATGCGTTCCAGGCGGATCTGACCGCCGACCTTCTCGACGAGTTCACCGCGCAACGCCGCGACGTCGGCCCGCAGCGTGACCAGTTCAGCACTCATCGTGGCGGTGATCTCGCGGCGCAGCATCTCCATGAGCCGGTATTCGTACTCGCGACGGGCCGCAGCATCCTCGACGCGGGCGAGTTCGTTGCCGACCCGGGCACCCGAATCGTTCGCCGCGGCCGGGCCGGCACTCGGCTGGCGGGTGCCCAGCACGGCGAACGCCCCGAGCAGCAGCGCCCAGCATCCGATCAAGGCCCCTAGCCGGGTGCCCTTTTGAGTCTCGGCGGTAACGATGAGCCAGACCGCGAAAGCCCCCAGCCCGATTGCCGCCGCCATACCCAGACCGCGCAGGACGACATGCCACCGGTTGCGTCCGGCCAACTCGCCGTCGACCGGGTGGGTCATCGGGCCAGCTTAGTCCGCGCCTACCCGTGGGTAGAACCGGCGGCTAGGCAGGCTTGCCACGCTGGTCACGATCGCCGCTGTTGGGGTCGATCCCGGCTCGCTCCAGCAGTAGCCCTGCCCCGACGAGCAGCAGCGAGG
>JBDTXT010000168.1:0-6290 GCA_040006035.1 Pseudonocardiales bacterium
GGGTAACGTGCAGGAATGTCGGTGGATTTCGCGCACGAGGCGCTCTTCTATGTCGGCGACGCCGATTTCGTCCGTCAGACGGCCGCGTTCATCGCCGATGGAGTGGCCGCGAGGGAGCCGGTCCTCGTCGTAGTCGCGGGCCGCAAGATCGACGCGCTGCGGGATGTCCTCGGTCGAGAAGCCGACTCAGTCCTCTTCCTCGACATGGCGGATGTCGGACTCAACCCGGCCCGGATCATCCCGGCTTGGCGCGAGTTCGTATCAGCGCACGAGGGCGGGCAGACGGCCTTGCGCGGGATCGGGGAGCCCATTTGGGCCGAGCGCTCCCCCGACGAACTGGTCGAATGCCAACGGCACGAGTCGCTGATCAACGTCGAGTTCGACGGCTCCGGCCCGTTCCGGTTGCTCTGCCCATACGACGTGTCGGCACTCGATCCTGCCGTGCTCGACGAGGCGCGGCGCAGCCACCCACTGGTGCAGGCGGACGGCGCCCTGCGCCCGAGCGAGGACTACCGCGGCACCGCGGACCCGGTGTCGCCGTTCGAGACGCCCCTCCCGCCGGTCCCGGCGAACGCAGCCTGGATGGAATTGGCGAGCGATCGGTTGCACACGGCGCGAGCACTGGTCGAACGACGCGCAACGGAGCTGGGGATGGGCCGGGAGCGGTGCCAGGATCTGCTGCTGGCGATCACCGAGGTCTGCGTCAACAGCCTCATGCACGGTCGCGGAGCACCGCTGCTCAGCGTTTGGGCGCGCGGCGACATCATGCTGTGCCAGGTGACCGATGCGGGCCGGCTGCTCGCGTCACCCCTGATCGGCAGACAACAGCCCTCAGTGGACGCCGAAGGCGGCCGAGGGCTGTGGCTGGCGAATCAGTTGTGCGATCTGGTGCAGGTGCGGGCGCTGGCGAGCGGAACGGCCGTGCGCCTGCAGCAGCGGGTCTGACCTACTCGGTGCGCTGCAGCGGGATGCCGCTGAGCAGCTGGCGAACCTCGGCCTCACGGTAGCGCCGGTGACCGCCGAGGGTCCGGATCGAGGTGAGCTTGCCGGACTTCGCCCAGCGCGTGACAGTTTTCGGGTCGACGCGGAACATATTGGCCACTTCGGAGGGGGTGAGCAACGGGTCGGCCTCGGGGGTGCGGCTCGTCATCTGAAGGAATCCTCTCGAACGGAGCGCTCGTCGCTCACCCCGGATAGTGCCTGATGCCCCAGCTTGTCCGATATAGCCCACGAGAACCATCTTTGCCGGACGTGACTAGTCCGAAAGATCAATTCGCGCCTTCGAACGCCCTGACGGCCCCCCAGCGCTCGGTGACCCGCTCGTACGCCGCCGCGGCATCGTCGGTCTCCCCGGACCCCAGCGAGGCGACCGCGTGGGCCACGTCGGCGGCCGAATCGTCGGCGTACAACTCGTCGTCGTCGAACAATCCGACGAGGCCGCCGTAATCGAGTTCGACGAGCGAACGCGGGTGGTATTCCTCGAGCCACCGACCGAGTTCCTCGACGCCGTCGAGCATCGCACCGTCGTCCAGGGTGCGCCGCAACACCGCAAGGGCCCGCGCGACGCGCTTGCGGGCGTTGGCCATGGTGGTCCGGTAGGTCAGCGAGCGCAGGCCCTCGGCGATCAGCCGGCGCTCCTCGCCCTCGAACGGGAGGAACCAGCGGATCGGCACTTGCCAGGTCTCGCTGAGGATGTAGGTCTTCAGGTCGGGTTCGGCGCCGAGCATCCGCTGGAGTTCGCGTTCGGCCACCTCGGCGTCGCGCCGCGGGATGAACGCGTCGGCGATCTCGTCCGGCATCGTGCGCCGGAATTCCCCGATCGCCTGATAGCTGCGCATCGCGGTCCGCCACGGGCAGACGTACGTCACGTTGCTGACTCGGTGGACGAAAGCGTGCTCGACCTCGGACTTGGGCGGCAGGCCGATCGCTGCGACAAGCGACGCCCTCTGCTCCACCTTGACGCCGGTCACGTTGTCAGGCGGCCGCACCGAGGACAGGTAGACCTCCCACCGGCGCCGTTCGGCCGGCGGGAAAGTGGACAGCGGCTCGTAGACCCGCAGGTACGAGGAATACACGCTCACGTCCCCAATCCTGCCATCACCGCCGGCCGCGCAGGGCACGCATCACCACGGTCACGCCGATCGCGAGCAGCCCGATGTAGAAGACCAGTTTGAGCAGGCGGAGCACGAACGAGACAACCATCGCCGCGATGATGAGCCCGATCACTATCACGGCCACGCGGCCCCACGCGGTGCCACTGCGCTGATCGTCGGCCGACATGTGACAAACCTAGCCGAGCAAGCCGCGGGTACGGTGTGGGCATGGGTGTGTTCGGGCGGGCAGCTGGGCACGAGCAGGTCGTCCACTGCTATGACGCCCGCACCGGTCTGCGCGCCATCATCGCGATCTACTCGACGGCACTCGGCCCAGCCCTCGGCGGCACCCGCTTCTACCCGTACGCCACTGAGGACGACGCGCTCGACGACGTACTGCAGCTGTCGAAGGCCATGGCCTACAAAGCTGCGGTCGCGGGGCTGGACCTCGGCGGCGGCAAGGCCGTCATCATCGGCGACCCGAAGCGGGACAAGACCGAAGCGCTGCTGCTCGCGTACGGACGCTTCGTGGACAGCCTCGGCGGCCGCTACATCACCGCCTGCGATGTCGGCACCTACGTCGAGGACATGGACGTCATCGCGAAGGTGTGCCGCTTCGCCACCGGCCGCTCGAGCGCGAACGGCGGGGCAGGGAACTCGGGTGTCCTGACGGCATACGGCGTCTTCCAGGCCATGCGCGCCGCGGCCCAGCACCGGTGGGGGGAAGCGACAATGCGCGGCCGGCGGGTCGGCATCAGCGGCGTCGGCAAGGTCGGCGCGGTGCTCGCCGGGCACCTGGTCCAGGACGGTGCGCGCGTGCTGGTCGCCGACGTCGACGACGCCGCCGTACGCCGCACCCTCCAGTCGCACCCTGACGTCACCGCCGAGCCCGTCGATTCTCTGCCGGCACAGGACCTCGACGTCTTCTCGCCGTGCGCTCTCGGTGGCGCTCTGACTGCCGGGACCGTCGACGTGCTACGCGCCGGCCTCGTCTGCGGCGCGGCCAACAACCAGCTCGCCGACGCCAGGCTCGCCGGTGTCCTGCACGAGCGCGGCGTGCTCTACGTCCCCGACTTCGTCTGCAACAGCGGCGGGCTCATCCAGGTCGCCGACGAGATCTCGGGCTACGACGAGCGACGGGCCACCAGCCGCACTGCCGGCATCTTCGAAACGACGCTGAACCTGCTCGCGGCGTCTGAGCGGGACGGCGTACCGCCTGCCGTTGCCGCCGACCGGATCGCCGAGGCGAGGATGGCGGCGGCCGGCGGCGTGGCCTAGGTGCTCGGCGCCCCGGCGACCCTGTACCTTTGACGGAAGCAGACGCGCGTCGCCTGCGTTGTCCACAATTGTCGTCCACCATCGCTGCGCGGTGATTGCAGCGCCTCTTGCGAGGAGGTCACGCCATGGGGCGCGGCCGTGCCAAGGCCAAGCAGACCAAGGTTGCCCGCGAGCTCAAGTACAGCAGCGGGGGAACCGACCTGGATCGCTTGCGCGCAGAACTCACCGCGATCCCCGGCAGCGCGGCCACGGCGCCAGCTGTCGGGACCGACGAGGACGAGGACGAAGACATAGATCTCGAGGCTCTCGATGAAGACGATGGCTGAGCGCTAGTGCGACGCGGTACGACTTGCTAAGTGGCTGCCGAGGACGACGGGGCACCAGCTGCGTTTGCTCTTGCGCCTGACACGGTCAAGGTGGAGGCATGGACAAGCTCACCGAACAGGAGATCCTCGATTCACGGCTGACTGACTGGCGCAAACTGGCACAGGCCCTGCACGCGCGTTACCTCATATCGGACTTCAACGTCGGTGCGGCGTTCGTCGCCGCGATTGCCCAGGCCGCCGAGGCCGCCAACCATCACCCAGATCTGAAGATGACCTACGGGGCAATCGATCTTTCGCTCTGCACTCACGAGAGTGGGTTGTGGGTCACCCAGCGGGACATCGAACTTGCCCGAACGATCAGTGCGATCGCACGAGAGCAAGGGTTGGTATCCGAGCCCGCCGCCGTGACCCAACTCGAGGTCGCTCTCGACTGCGCGAACGAGAACCGCGTCTCCCCATTCTGGTCGGTCCTGCTCACTGGTAGCCCCGACAATAAAATCTACGACACGATTTTCGACCCGACTGGTCGCGTCCCGAGTCTGTGGTTTCAGGGCACCGACGAGCACGCGACTCCGCGCCAGCGCTGGCACTTCGACCTGTGGCTGGCCCCCGAGGTGGCGCCGGGCAGGATCAATGCAGCCGTCGCACATGGCGGCTGCGTCATCGACGATGCGCAGGCGCCTGCATTCACGGTGCTCGCAGATGCCGACGGCAACAAGGTTTGCGTCTGTTCCAGCCTCGGCCGAGGTTGATGGACGCGACTCGCGCGTGGTTGTGAGGCGGCTAAGCGGGGTGCAGCCCGTGCAGCCGGGCCCCACCGGAACCGGATTCGACGGCGCCCGCGACCCACGCGGGCACGTGCCGGTGTGCGAGGAGCGCCAGCGCGCGGTCGGCGTCGCCGGCCTCGACAATCGCCACCATCCCGACACCCTGGTTGAACGTGCGCTCGAGCTCTCCCTGCTCGACCCGGCCGCGCTCGGCGACCAGGCCGAAGATCCGCGGCACCACCCATGTGCCACGGTCGAGTACCGCGACCAGCCCGTCAGGGATGACCCGGGCGATGTTGGACGCCAGGCCGCCGCCAGTGATGTGCGAGAACGAATGCACCTCGACCTCGGCCATCAGCGCCAAACAGTCCTGAGCGTAGATCCGGGTCGGAGTCAGCAACACTTCTCCGAGCGGTTTCTCCAGGTCGTCGACGTGCGCGTCGAGCCGCATCCTCCCGGCGTTGAGGAGCACGTGCCGGATGAGCGAGAAGCCATTGCTGTGTACGCCGGACGACGCCATCGCGATGACGACGTCGCCTTCGCTCACGAGCTGGCTGCTCAGTACCTGGTCGGCCTCGACGATGCCGACTCCGGTGGCTGCCAGGTCGTAGGCGTCGGGCTCCATCATCCCGGGATGCTCAGCGGTCTCGCCGCCTATCAGGGCGCAGCGCGCCATCCGGCAGCCCTCCGCGATGCCCCCGACGATGTCGGCCATCCGCTCGGGAACGACGTGGCCGCACGCGATGTAGTCCTGCAGGAACAGCGGCTCGGCGCCGCAGACGACGAGGTCGTCGACGACCATGGCCACGAGATCGATGCCGACGGTGTCGTGCTTGTCCATCGCCTGGGCGATCGCGAGCTTGGTGCCGACACCGTCCGTCGAGCTCGCGAGCAGCGGCTTTTTGTACTTGGTCAGGTCGAGCGCGAACAGCCCGGCGAAACCGCCGAGGTCACCGACCACCTCGGGTCGGGTGGCCCGTGCGACCTTCGATCTCATCAGCTCGACGGCTCGCTCGCCCGCGCCGATGTCGACTCCCGCCGCGGCGTACGACGCCCGGGCGGTCTGCTTGTCGGTCAAGGCCGGCTCAGAGCGTCTTCAGCGCCCACCGCAGGGATCACGGGACCGCTGTCGGGCCGGCCCGGGTCGGCCGTGACGCCGCGCGCGCTGCCTTCGAGCAGGTGTTTGCCGATCAGGTGGTCGGCGGGCAGGTGAATTGGATACTCCTTGGTGAAGCAGGCGGTGCAGAGCCGGTCGCGCGGGATCGTGGTCGCCTCCACCAGGCCCTCGAGCGAGACGTAGGCCAGCGAATCGGCCTGGATGGACTCGCGAATCTGCTCGACGAGCATGCCGTTGGCGATCAGCTCGGCCTGGGTGGCGAAATCGATCCCGTAGAAGCACGGCCACTTCACGGGGGGCGATGAGATCCGCACGTGCACCTCGAGGGCGCCCGCCTCGCGCAGCATCCGGACCAGAGCCCGCTGGGTGTTGCCGCGCACGATCGAGTCGTCGACGACGACGAGACGCTGGCCCTTGAGTACGTCGCGGAGCGGGTTGAGCTTGAGCCTGATGCCCATCTGCCTGATGGTCTGGCTCGGCTGGATGAACGTGCGGCCGACGTATCGGTTCTTGACCAGGCCCTCGCCGTAGCGGATGCCGGACTGCTCGGCGTACCCGATGGCGGCCGGTCCGCCGGACTCGGGCACCGGGATGACGAGGTCGGCGTCCGCCGGCGCCTCGCGGGCCAACTGGCGGCCGACCTCGACGCGGGCGGAGTGCACGCTGCGGCCGGCGATCGTGGTGTCGGGGCGGGCCAGGTAGACGTACT
>JBDTXT010000169.1:0-6285 GCA_040006035.1 Pseudonocardiales bacterium
GTCGACCGACTCCGCAAGCAACGGCATCGCGGTGATCTTGACGTCGTAGGCCGACAGCGCCCGCCGGTAGGCGCCGACGCCGGCCCATTCCGTGACGAGCACCCATCGGGTGGGGTCGTCGACAGCCCGGCCGACGTGTCCGCGGACGTATCCGGGGCGTGCGGCCAGGGCCGCGAGGGCTGTCGCGGCACGCTCCTGGAACCGCTCGGCAGCATCCTGGGGTACGGCGAAACGCGATACGACGAGCACAGCGGGCCTCCTGCGCGCCTCCTGCAAGGATGAGCAGCGACCCTACCGAGGAGCGACCAGCGTGCCCGGCCGAATGCGCGACAAGATCGAGCGGCGCAGTATCGTCGCCCTCACCTACCTCAACTCCCTGCCGCGGCCGGTGACCTTCAGCCTGGTCATGCTGTTGCTGCTCGCCGGCGTGCTGACAACGGGGATCCTCGCCGCTGTTGCGCTCGGCATCGTGGCGTTGTTCCTGGCGTGGTTGCTGTACGTCGGATGGCCGCAGATGTCACCGGCCGGCCGGGTGTTGCGGCTGCTGGCCACGCTGCTGGTGGCCGGGTTCGCGGTCCGCCAGCTGCTGATATGACGACGGTCTGCTCGGCCTGTGCGCTTCCGGCGAGTGAGCAGCGAGGCGCGGAGTGAGATGACGATTTAGCTACTGCTCGTACGGCGACCGTGGTGCGGCGATCTCGCGGACGTCGCTTACGGCGATCCGGGGTATCGCCTCATTGCCGTCGCGCTCGATGCCCGGCGTGTAACGGCCGGTGACCTCGATCCAGGTGTTGGCGGGGAACCCTCCGGAAGCCCCTGTGACCGCGATCTTGATCGGCCGGCTGTCCGCGGCGCAGCAGGCGATGAGGATGCGGGTCAGGTAGTAGCCACCGCCGTCGCGGGGCGTGACGAACCCGCGCAGGCGCAGGGTGCGCCCGGACATGCTGCGCCCCTTGTCCCACACCGCCCGGCTGGCGTAGTCACTCAGCGATATGTCGACCGGATTGCCGTCCTTCAGCGGCGCGAATCCCGACGCGGGCTTGCCGATCACTGCACTCCCCCGGCTGGCGGAGTAGGCGCCCAGCGCCGGCGGGGCGACCAGGAAGATCGCGAGGATCGGCAGCACCAGCAGCCACGCGACCGCCGGGCCGTGGGCGTGGTCGTGACCAACGTGCTCCTCGGCGGCGGCCACCGCCTGCGCCTCGGCCGAGGCTGAGGGCTGCCGTCGCACCAGCACGTCGCGCCACAACGAGACGACGCCGATGGCGATCAGCAGGACGCCGGCGATCAGCAGGTAGGGCCGCAGCCCCGCCTTGACATAGCGCAGGTAGACATCGGTCCACCCCAGGCGGAGCACGGCAGCGCCCAGCAGGGTGACCAGCAAGCTCTGTGCCTCGCGGCTCACAGCAGCACCAGCCCGACACCCAGTGCGCAGCACAGTGCGACGACGAAAGTGGCCGGGGCGAACCGCAGCGCGAAGCGCCGACCGAACGTACCGGCCTGCAGGGCGAACAGCTTCACGTCGACCGCCGGGCCGACCACCATGAAGGCAAGCTGGGCCGTCGTGGGAAACGCCGTGAGGCTGGCGGCCACGAACGCGTCAGCCTCCGAGCAGATGGCGAGGACGACCGCGAGGGTGCCGAGCACCACCACCGACAGCAGCAGATTGCCGCCCACCGAGTCGAGCACGCTGCGCGGAACCGTCACGTTGAGCGTGGCCGCGGTCATGCCGCCGACGACGAGAAAGCCGCCCGCGTGCACGAAGTCGTGTCGGGCGGACACGCGGAAGGCCTCCCACCGGCGCAGGTCGCCGATTTCCGGCCGGCTGGGCCGCCGCAGCCAGGCGGTCCGGCCGAACCGCAGCCACACCCACCCCATCACGACCGAGACCAGCAGGGAGGCGACGAACCGCGCCACAACCACCATCGGCCGCCCGGGGAAGGCGACCGCCGTCGCGATCAGGACCACCGGGTTGATCGCCGGGGCGGACAGCAGGAAGGCGAAGGCGGCCGCAGGGGGAACTCCGCGCGCGATCAAGCCGCCGGCGATCGGCACGGAGCCGCATTCGCAGCCGGGCAGCACGACCCCCGCCGCACCGGCCACCGGCACCGCGAGGACCGGCCGCCGGGGCAGCGCCCGGGCGAAGAACGACGGCGGCACCAGCGTGGAGATCGCGGCGCTGATCCCCACCCCGAGGACGAGGAAGGGGATCGCCTGGATCACCAGCGAGACGAACACCGTGGCCCAGGCCTGCACAGCCGGCTCGTCCAGCACCCCGCCGAGCAGCGGGCGCACCGCCACGGTCAGCAGCAGCAACCCGGCCAGCACGTCCAGAGAGCGGATGCCCCGAGGCTGACCAGCGCGAGCGGGTGCGTGTTCGGCCGCCGGTGCCTGGGTCATAGGCTGCGACGCTACCTGCTCGATCAGGGATCGCCCGCCCCGCGTTTCCTATCTGGGGACAGCGCCGCCGAAGCGCCGGTCGCGATCGGCATAGGCGGCACACGCCGCCCACAGGTCACGCCGGTCGAAGTCCGGGAACAGCGTGTCCAGGAAGACCAGCTCCGCGTAGGCCGACTGCCACGGCAGGAAGTTCGACGTTCGCTGCTCGCCGGACGAGCGTACGAACAGGTCGACGTCGGGCATCTGCGGCTCGTCGAGGTAGCGGGCGAACATCCGCTCGTCGACCTTGTCAGGATTCAGCCTCCCCGCTGCGACGTCGATGGCCAGCGCGCGGGCAGCGTCGGCGATCTCCGCCCGGCCGCCGTAGTTGACGCACATGGTGAGGGTCAGCACCGTGTTGCCCCGGGTCAGCTCCTCGGCCGCTTCGAGCTCGTTGACGACGCTGCGCCACAGCCGCGGGCGCCGCCCGGCCCAGCGCACGCGTACCCCCAGCGCGTGCATCTCGTCGCGCCTGCGGCGGATCACGTCGCGGTTGAAGCCCATCAGGAAGCGCACCTCCTCCGGTGAGCGCTTCCAGTTCTCCGTCGAGAAAGCGTAGGCCGAGAGCCAGCCCACCCCCAGCTCGATGGCGCCCTCCACGACGTCGAACAGCGCCGCCTCGCCGCGCTCGTGCCCTGCAGTCCTGGGCAGTCCGCGGGCCCTTGCCCACCGCCCGTTGCCATCCATCACCAGCGCCACGTGCTTCGGCACCCGGTCGGCGGGGATCGCAGGAGGTCGCGCGCCGGAGGGATGCGGTCGAGGGGGCTGGACGGTGCGTCGACTCACAGCCGCCACGCTAGTCGCGTACGTCCACGGCGATATCCCGGATAACGTCGCGTAAGAGCCCCGTGCACGCGGCAAGATCCGGGATATTGCCGACGAGTCAATGAGGGAGGCACACGCGATGGCGGTTCCGGCTGTGGTGGGACTGGTGACCTTAGGGGTACGGGACGTGCCGCGGGCTACGGCTTTCTACAAGCGGCTGGGCTGGGCCGTGGCGGGAGAGGAGACACCGGAGATCTGCTTCTTCCGTACGGCGGGCGCCTACCTGGCCGTGTACGGGCGCGGCGACCTGGCGGCAGACGCCGGGCTGCCCGACACCGATACGGCGTTCCGCGGTGTTGCCCTTGCGGTCAACGTGGACAGCCCGGCGGCCGTCGATGCAGCCTTGGCAGCGGCGCAGGCCGCCGGCGCGACGATCACGCGCCCCGCCGAGGCCACGTTCTGGGGCGGCTACTCGGGCTACTTCGCCGACCCCGACGGCCACGCCTGGGAGGTCGCGCACAACCCGGGGTGGCCGCTGGGTCCCGACGGCCGGCCACAGATACCGCAGGGCTAGACCCGTTCGACGTGGGGCAGAGAGCGCAGCCCGCGTTCCAGGTGCCACTGCAGGTGAGCGGCCACGAGCCCGGAGCCTTCGCGCCGGGCGGCCGGCTCGCTGACGTCGGCAAGTGGCCACTGGCCGGTCAGCAGCGCGCTGAGCAGCAGCATCGTGTCAGCGGAGGGGTTGACCGAGCCGCTCGGCCGGCAAGCCGGGCACATCATGCCGCCGCCGGAGACGGAGAACGCCCGGTGCGGGCCCGGCGCCCCGCACTTGGCGCAGTCGCGCAGGGCAGGCTCCCACCCGGCCACCGCCATGGCGCGGAGCAGGAAGGCATCGAGCACCAGCGTCGGGTCGTGCTCTGCGTCGGCCAGCGACCGCATGGCCCCGACGACCAGCAGGAACAGCCGCAACGACGGCTCCCGCTCCTCGGCGGTGAGCCGCTCCGCGGTCTCCAGGACGGCGGTGCCGGCGGTGTAGCGCGGGTAGTCGCCGACGAGTTCGGCGCCGTAGTTCCGTACCCCCTCCGCCTGGTTGACGATGTCGAGGGACCGGCCCGCATAGAACTGGCAGTCGACGTGGCTGAACGGCTCCAGCCGGGCCCCGAACTTCGAGCGGGTGCGCCGGACCCCCTTGGCGACAGCTCGCACGCGGCCGTGGCGCCGGGTGAGGACGGTGATGATGCGATCGGCCTCGCCCAGCTTCTGGACGCGCAGCACCACGCCGTCGTCGCGGTAGAGGGTCACCGCTCCAGTGTCCGCCGCCCACGCCGGTCACGGTTCGCCCGACACGAAGTCGTTTGCTCTTGCGGTACATCGCGCCACGAGGTGCCTTGCTCCCCGTGGTGATGACCAGCGACGTGCTCAGCCAACTCCGACGCGGAGCGCTCGAGTACTGCGTTCTGGGCCTGCTGGCCGACGAGGAGCGCTATGGCTTCGACATCGCCCGCACGCTCGGCTCGATCGACGGCATGGTCACCGGCCAGGGCGCGCTCTACCCGCTGCTGTCCCGACTGAAGAAGGACGGCCACGTCTCGACGAGCAGGCGGGTGTCCGAGTCCGGCCCCCCACGCAAAGTACTACGCCATCACCCCGAGGGCCGGCGCGCCCTCAATGAGTTCGCCGAGCATTGGCGGCGCTTCCGCGACGCCGTGGACACCATCCTGCCCAAGGAGCCGAAATGATGACCACCGCCAGCCCCCTGGTTGAGGACTACCTCGCCCGTCTCGAGCGAGCCGCCCGGGTGCTCCCGCGCAGCCAGCGAGCCGCGGGCCGCCGGTCGGCTGACCGTCTCTAGCGACCTAGGCCGGCCGCACCGTCTGCGGCGAGGTGAACAGGTTGTGGGGGTCGTACTTCGCCTTGACCTGCTGCAGCCGCGGGTAGTTGGCGCCCCAGTAGGCCGCCGCATAGCCGGCGAGGTCGGGATCGGCGTAGTTCTGGTACGCCCCGCCGCTGCCGTAGGGCTGCACGGCGGCGTGGAAGGCACGCAGCCATGCGAGGTTGCCGCTGACGGTGGCCGGCCCGTCGGCGGTCGTCCACGCAGCGGTGTACTGCGCCGAGAACAGCGCCGAGCGGTGCGGGAAAGCCGTCGCCGCCGGCGCCACCCGCCCGACCGCGCCGCCGAGGGCGTCGAAGGCCACGCCGCCCTCCGCCCAGCTGCGGTTGGCCTGGCGCCGCTCGACGCCGGCCACCACGGCCGAGATGCCGGCGGCCGGCAGCGCGCGGGTGAACATCGCCGACTTCGCCGCGAACGGCGCCCGCGGCAACTGACCGCCGGTCGATGAGGCGGCGAGGTGGCACTGCAGCGTCGTACGGTCCGCGCAGCCGGCTTCGAGCAGCATCGCCGAGCGATACGACAGCGTTCTCAGGTACCTGCTCGCCGGGGCTCCCGCCCGGGCGTTCAGATCGAGGATGAACGCCTCAGCCGAACGCGCATCGAGCGCCGCGACGCCGATGGTGACCTTGGGCGTCGCGGACCCGGCCTGCGAGAGCAGGTGGCAGTTGGACCACACCGCGTCGGGTGCGATGGGCGCCAGCGCCTGCCAGGCGGCGAGCACGCCGGCCGCACGGCGCCAGTCCCAGCGCAGGAACGCCACCGTGACCGGCGGGGCCGGCCGGGTCCGCAGGGTCAGCGAGGTGACGACGCCGAAGCTGCCTCCGCCGCCACCCCGGCAGGCCCAGAACAGGTCGGGCTCGTGCCCGGCGTCGCAGCGCCGGATCGTCCCGTCGGCGGTGACGAGCTCGGCTGCGGTGAGGCTGTCGCAGGTGAGCCCCCACGCCCGGCTCAGCACGCCGATACCACCGCCGAGGGTGAGCCCGCCGATGCCCACGGTCGGGCAACTGCCGGCCGCGATCGCCCTGCCCTGACCGGCCAGCGTGTCGTAGACGTCGACGAGTTGCGCGCCGGGGCCAACCGTCATGGTGTCGCCCGCGAAGGTCATCGTCGCGAGCGCCGACACGTCGACGACCAGTCCCGGCCCGGTCGACCAGCCGCCGTAGGAGTGCCCGCCGGAGCGCAGCGCCAGC
>JBDTXT010000170.1:0-6266 GCA_040006035.1 Pseudonocardiales bacterium
CCCGCGTAGCTGACCGACATGAGATTGCGGGGGAACTCCATCGACTCCCCGAAGGCCAGTTGTCCAGAGGGCGCTGTCGGCTGTCCCAACGGGTTGCCACGTGACTGGCCAGGTGAGTTGCCGGTGCCCGGGTGTCGGCTGACGAGGACCGCGACCACGACCGCGCTGACCAAAAACAGTGTGCACAACGCCGCGATCATCGCCCGCCGGCGGTGAGTGCCCTTGCTCGAGCCCGCCCCGCCGAAGGCGTTGCCCGACAGGTAGGCCGGCGGGGGCGTGGGCGGGCCCGACAGGTAGCGCGGCGGCGGGGTGGGAGTCGGGGGGCCGGCCCGCAGCGGCATCGTTGTGCCGGTCGCGGGCCCGACCGGCAGTGTTGTCTCGTGCGCCGTCGGGAGCGGCGGTGACGGCGCTGTCGGGTGCCGCAGTGCGGCGCGGGCGGCGCGGGCGAGTTCGCCGGCCGTGGCGTAGCGGTCCTTGGGGTCTTTGGCCATGCCCTTGCTGACGACCTCGTCCAGGCCCGGCGGCGCGTCGGGCACCAGCGCCGTCACCTTGGGCGGCGCGGTGTTCACGTGCGCGTACATCATGGCCAGCAGCTCGCCGTCGAAGGGCTTTTGGCCGGTCAGTGACTCGTACAGCACGCAAGCCAGGGCGTAGATGTCGGTGCTGCGGTCGCTGGTCTGACCACCGATGCGCTCTGGGGACATGTAGGCGACGGTGCCGACGGTGCTGGCGGTCGCTGTCAGCGCGGTGGCCGGAGCAACGAAGGAGAAGGCGATGCCGAAGTCGACGAGGTAGGCGAACAGGTCACCACTGAGGTCATCGGACAAGTCGGTCAGCAGCACGTTGGAGGGTTTCACGTCGCGGTGCACGAGGCCGGCGCGGTGCGCGGCGTCCAGCGCCGAGGCCACCTGCGCGATGACGCCCACGCCACGCTCGGGCGCCATCGGGCCCTCACGTTCCAGCACGGTCCCCAGGTCGTCGCCCTCGACCAGGCGCATGTCGATGAACAGCTGACCGTCGATCTCGCCGAAGTCGTGGATCGGAATGATGTGCGGCTGGTTCAGCTTGGCCACCATCCGCGACTCACGCCGGAACCGGACCTTGAACGACTCGTCCTCGCCCAGGTGCTTGGACAGCAGCTTCAGCGCGACCGTACGTTCCCGCACCGTGTCCAGCGCCCGGTAGACCTCACCCATCCCGCCGCGACCGAGCAGATCCTGCAGCACGTACCGGCCGAACTCCTCGGGCACCGCAAAAACCTCCACTAAGCGCGCCTGCCCGATCCTAAGGTGCTCTATGGGATGTCGATGCTCACGAGTGGGCAGTTCACGATGACGTTGGCGGCACCGTAGGGCTTGCCACCTGGTCCCGTGACGAGCGCCGGATCGGGCGCTTGCGGCTTGACCTTCTGGTCGAGGACGGTCTGCACGTCGCGCATCTGCACCCTGGCGCCCGCGTCGATGGCCGCTTGCGTCCACTCGGCCAGATGGACGTCCCACATCGGCGTGTAATCGAGGCTGCCCACGTCGTCGTGATGGGGCAGTTGCGGCGTCTCGTGTAGCAGGTTCTTCGGCGACGGGTTCGCGCCACCGGTCTGTAATGCGTAGTTGACACCTTGGGCGAACGGACCGGACGGACCGTTAGTGAATGCGATCAACTGCTCGCGGGCCGAGGTTTTCACGTCCTCGTCGTTCGGTCCGGGGATCGTCTTCAAGAGGGGGGCGTAGGTCACGTCCTCGATCGCAGCGACCGTCGCGTCGGAGGAGTCGAATGACGCATAGTGCACGGCCTTGTTCTCGTAGAAGCCGTTCTGTGCCCTGAACAGCACCTTCATTCCTGACGTGTCCAGCTTGAGGACCTTGTGTGCCTTGCCAGAGTCGTTGGCGACCTGTGGCGCGTTCTCCACGCTGCCGTTCGGCAGCTGGATGAGTGGGGTGTACTGGCTGTCACCGACCGATGGCGGCTGGGCGCCCGGCGCGGGCGGGAAGCCATTTGGACCCGCCGTGAGCACCCGCGTGCGCTTGAAGTCGACCGTGCCCGGGAAGTCGACCGTGCCGTCGGCGCCGACGGTGACCTTCTGGACCCCGGCGGTGCCCTTCGCATTGGCCAACTTGGGCGCGAAGTTGACACCGAGCTTCAACGCCGTCGCTTGATCGGATACGTCCATGATCACGTACCAGACGGTCTGGCCTTTGTGGGTGCCCTTGTGCAGCGGCAGGGTGAACGCAGTGACATCGGTCGTGCCGTTCTCGCACGCGCTGGTGTTGAAGCGGAAGTGGCCGGCACCGGCGCGGCCGGAGTCTGCGGGCAGGCAGGCAGCGGACGGGGTGCCCTCGCTGTCGGCTCCGGCCAGAGTGACACCGCGCTGCCCGTTGGCCGAGGATTTGTTGTGTTTGCCCAGCGCGAGTCCGCCCACGAATGATCCGGCGATGAGCATGAGCACGACGATGACCGCCAACACGGCGCCGCCGTGTCCACGACCGGAGTTCGCGGTCGGTGACGTGCTGGCCTGCTGCCACGCCGGCAGCGGGACCGCCTGTGCAACCGGCTGGGCCTGCGCAACTGGTTGGGCCTGCGCAACCGGCTGGGCCTGCGAAGGCGGCGGGCCGAACGCGGGACGAGGCACCACCTGCGTCTGCGACAACGAGGGTTCGGCTGCGCCGGGAGCGTCGACCGCGCCCGCGACGAGCTCGACCTGCAGCGCCGTTACCCCGACCACGACCCGGTCACCCACGTTGAGCTGGGTCGGCCCGCTGATGCCCTGGCCGTTCACCTGGGTGATGTTGCCGCCGCTGATGTCCTCGATAAGGGCTTGGGTGTATCCGTCGGGCCGGAACACCGCGTGCAGCTGAGACAGCGTCTGGTCACCCAACAGGTTCCCCGGCGGCGGGGCGTCTAGCCCGACCGTGAGTCCGGTGCCGATAGGCATCTGAGTCCCCGAGCCAGGTCCACTAAGAATTCTTAGCGCGACTGCCACGCGCGAGACGGTATCGCTAAAGTCATTCGCCAACCAGGCATCGGCGCAACTTCCTAAGCTGTCACCGCCGACTGCTCGCAACTGCGGCGTGGATAAATGGTGGCGTACGGGGAGTTAGTGGTCGCGTCTTCGAGGAACTTCTCCGCGGTCCTCACCGGAGCCAAGCTCGGCGCGCGTACGTGGCTGACTCAACACCGACTTCGCCGGACCCAGCTCGCCGACGTCTGCGCCCGCGAAGGCGTCGAAGGGCTTGCTGATCCGGCCGACGATCGTGTCGCCTGTGACCGTGTCGGTCACTCCGATGGCACCTGCGATGGGCGAAACCTTCGTCAGTCCGCCGATCGCCTCCTTGTAGACAGCGGCGACGAGTCCCGTGGAGATCGTGCCCAGACCGTCGACGGACGCTTGGGCGAGGTCGTTGAGCCGGTCGGGTCTCCCGACGGCACGCTGAACATTCGCCGGTCCAGGCTCGTGCTGCGCACCCCGGCCGGAGCTGTCGTGGCGCAATTGCATGGCGGCGACGCCCGCGGCTACGAACTGATCGACCCGAGCGGTCAGACCATCGGTACGGCGGCCCCCCGGCTGGTCAGCCTGCACGGCCGGCTGCCCCCCAACGTGCACCGGGTTTACGACATCACGTTCACCGCATCCGTCGGCGTCGCCGTGCGCAGCGTGGCCCTGGCCACGCTGATCTGCATCGACCTGCGGAGGCTGTGACCGGTGCTCGCCGGAGGGTGGGGCAGTCGCGACCTCGTCGTCAGCGCGGGATCTGTGTCTTCGGCTGGGGCGACTGGCCCGTCCTGAGCATGCGGCCGTGGCTACCCGCTGGTAGGACAGTCGCATGGACATCATCGGCGACGCGCGGAATCTGCTCGGACGGGCGAACACCGAAGCGCATTTCGCGGCCACCCTACTGAAGGCCCGTGGACCGGGCGTCGCACTGATCCCACCGCACCGCTACATCGCCGTGGTGCGTGCTCTGGAGGCTTACGGTCCGGCGGGGGCGGCAATCGCGCTCGCCTCAGCCGGCCAGGGCAACTCCGTCGCCATCCTCGATGAGCGCGGGCCGGTAACGTTCAGCGAGCTCGACAAGCGCAGCAACGCCCTCGCCAACGGGCTGCGGGCCGAGGGTTTCCAGCCCGGCGACAGCATCGGCATCCTGGTGCGCAACCACCGCGGGATCTATGAAGCGATCTTCGCCGGCGCGAAGCTCGGCGCCCGCACGCTGCTGCTCAACACCGACTTCGCCGGACCACAACTGGTCGACGTCTGCAAGCGCGAGGACGTCACGGTGCTGGTGCACGACGACGAGTTCAGCGACATCGTCTCGGGCTACGACCCGCCGCTCGGGCACGTCGTGGCCTGGCGGGACGAGGCCGACGATCGAAGCACCCTTGACGAACTGATCGCCGGCGCCAGTACCTCGACGCCGCCACGCCCCGGCCGCAAGCAGCGCATCGTGCTGCTGACCAGCGGCACGACCGGCACCCCCAAGGGTGCGCCGCGCGACCTGGCGCTGTCCTTGGTCATCCCTGGCGGGTACCTGTCCAAGATCCCGTTGCGCTCGGGACGGACAGTGCTGCTCGCCGCCCCCGCCTTCCACGCCTGGGGACTGCTCAGCTCGATGCTCGCCCTCGGCCTGGGCAACACCGTCGTCATCACCCGCCGCTTCGACGCCAAGGACGCGGTCGCGGCGCTGGAGGAGCACCGCTGCGACGCACTCGTCACGGTGCCGATCCTGTTGTCGCGGATACTCGCGGCGGCCGAGGCGCAGATCGGTCAACGCGACCTGTCCACGCTGCGGATCATTGCCGTCTCCGGTTCGGCGCTGGACCCCGAGCTGGCCACGCGGACGATGGATCTGCTCGGCGACATCGTCTACAACCTGTATGGCTCGACCGAGGTCGCGTACGCCAGCATCGCGACACCCGAAGACATGCGCGCCGCCCCGGGCACCGTCGGCCGCCCCCCGTACGGCACGGTCATCAAGCTGCTCGACCCCGACGGGCACGAGGTCACGGCGGGGGATACCGGTCGCATCTTCGTCGGCAACTCGATCCAGTTCGAGGGCTACACCGGCGGCGGCAACAAGGAACAGGTCGCGGGGCTGATGTCCACCGGCGACGTCGGGCACTTCGACTCCGACGGTCACCTGTTCGTCGACGGCCGTGACGACGACATGATCGTCTCCGGCGGCGAGAACGTGTTTCCGCGCGAGATCGAGGAACTGCTGGCCACTCACGAGTCAGTGACCGAGGCCGCGGTGATCGGCGTCAAGGACCCCGACTTCGGCGCCCGACTGCGCGCCTTCGTGGTGCTCGCAGACGGAGCCAGCCTCGACGAGGAGGGAGTTCGCGATTACGCCAAGGCGAACCTGGCCCGCTACAAAGTGCCCAAGGACGTGAAGTTCCTCGACGAACTGCCGCGCAACCCGGCCGGCAAGGTGGTCAAACGCCTGCTCGAAGACGGCTTCTGAGCCGACGGGGCACCGGTGATCACGCGTCGTGGCTTGCTCAGCCGGTGGACACACCATGCACGGCGGCGACGATCTGGTCGGTGACAGCCTGCTCGTCCATATTGGCGTCGATAACGTGCAGCATGCCGCGATCGCGGTAGTAATCGACCAGGGGCCGGGTCGCCTCGTCGAATACCTCGAGACGATTGGCCACGGTCGTGGGGTTGTCGTCGGCGCGGCCCTCGGTCTCGGCCCGGGCCAGGATCCGGCGCATGAGCTCATCGCGCGGCGCGTCGAGGTAGATGACGGCATCGGGCCCAGCGCCGGCCTGGTCGGCGAGCTTGCGGGCCTCTACGGCCTGCTCGACCGAGCGCGGGAAACCGTCGAGCAGGTAGCCGTTGGCATCGGCGGCCGCCAGCACCTTCGGCATTAGGAGGCCCAGGATGATCGCATCGGGCACCAGGTCACCGCGCTGCATCATCTCGGCGACTCGGCGCCCCAACGGCGTCTGCCCGTCGACCTCGGCCCGCAGCAGGTCGCCGGCGGCGATGTGTTCCAGGTCGAGGCGTTGCGCCAACCGCTCGCCCTGGGTGCCCTTACCCGAGCCGGGGGGTCCGATCAGCAGCAGGTTCATATTCCCGACAGCCTTTCATTTGAACACTCGAAACGCGAGAGTGGCTATTTGTCTGCAATGCACGTTAAATTCAATGTCTAGCCATGCGCTTGGCCCAGCATCAGACCTTCACCCCGACCAGTCCCGGAGGACGTCGTGCGCTCAGCAGGACCCCGCACCATCATCGCAGTCGGCGCTCTCGCGGCGCTGGCCACTGCCGG
>JBDTXT010000171.1:0-6262 GCA_040006035.1 Pseudonocardiales bacterium
CCGGCACGCCCGCGTCGAGCAGCGCGCGGACCGGCGCGATGCCGGCGCCGAGCCGCCCGTTGGACGTCGGGCAGTGCGCGACAGCGGTCGAGGTGGCGGCGAAGCGGGCGACCGCTTCGCCGGACAGGTGTACGCAGTGCGCCATCCAGACGTCCGGGCCGAGCCAGCCGAGGTCCTCGGCGTACTGCGCCGACGTGCGGCCGTACTTCTCGAGGCAGAACTCCTCCTCGTCCTGTGTCTCGGCCAGGTGGGTGTGCAGCCGCACGCCATGCGTCCTGGCCAATTCGGCCGAGTCGCGCATCAGCTCGGTGGTCACCGAGAACGGCGAGCACGGGGCCACCGCGATGCGAGTCATGGCGTCGAACGCCGGATCGTGCCAGCGGGCGATCGCGGCCTGCGTCGCGGCGAGGATCGCGTCGTGCTCCTCGACCACCGTGTCGGGTGGCAAGCCGCCGGCCGACTCCCCGAGGTTCATCGAGCCGCGGGCGGGGTGAAAGCGCACCCCGATCTCCCGGGCCGCCAGGATCTCGGCCTCCAGAAGATCGCCGGCACCGGACGGGAACACGTAGTGGTGGTCGGTGCTCGTGGTGGTGCCGGTCAGCGCCAGCCAGCCGAGGTTCGCCGCGGCGGAGGCATGCAGGAGTTCGGGCGTGATCCGGGCCCAGATCGGGTAGAGCGTCTTCAGCCAGCCGAACAGCGTGTCGTCGGTCGCGTAACCCCGGGTGATCCACTGGTAGAGGTGCTGGTGGGTGTTGACCAGTCCAGGCGTGACGAGGCAGCCGGTGCCGTCGATGCGCGTCGCCGCGGCGTACTGCTCGGGCACCGCTCCTGCACCGAGCGCCACGATCCGCCCGCCGTCGAGCACGACGTGGCCGGCCGCGTACTCGCTGCCACTGGGATCGACGGTCACGACGTGTGCGCCGTCGATGGCGACCGGAGTGCTGCTCGTCAAGCTGGACCTTCCAATCTGAGGTCGGTAACGATGCCTGCTGAGTGTTTCGGTCGGGTGTCAGCTTCCGCGGTAGGTGGAGTAGGCGAACGGGCTCAGCAGCAGCGGCACATGGTGGTGTGCGTCCGCGTCGGTGACCCGGAATACGACGACCACCTCGGGGTAGAACGCCTCGGCGCCGAGGTAGGCCTGCGTGTCGAACGTGAGCTGATAAACGCCAGCTCCCGCTTCGCGAGCGAGATCGGCCACCCGACCGTCGGTGTCGGTGCCACGCCGGGTCAGCTCGTGCCACCCGTCGCCGGCACGCGTGCGCAAGGTGACTTCCAGGCCCGCAGCCGGGCGGCCGGTCACCGCATCGAGCACGTGGGTCGAGATGCTCATGGCGGCTAGCCTCGCACAGCGGGGTCGAAAGCGGACACGATCGCAGACTCGCGCCGAGCGGGCCTGGTCGGAGCAGCGAGCGACGGTGTGCACGCTGGCGCCCTAGCGGAACGCCTTGGCCAAGCGGAGACGGACGATCTGGTCGAGCTCGTCGCGCACGATCTCGCGTTCGGCCTCGGCTGGGTTGTCCAGCCGGCTGATGAGCGCCGCGAGGACGTCCTCGGCCGACTTGCCGGTCGCGCAGATGAGGAAGACGTGGCCGAAGCGCTGCTCGTACTCGACGTTGCCGGCGCGCAGTTCGTCCTGGGTCGTCTGCTCCGGGTGGGCGGCCGCTGACTGCTCCTGCCGCGACCACGCCGATTCGCGCTCGGCGCCCTGGGCGCGCTCACCGATGCGGGGATGGGCCGCGAGGGCCTGCTCGATGTCCGGCCAGTCGAGCTCGGCGACGGCGGCGTCGGACGCGCCGATGATCGACGCGAGTGAGCGGTGCGGCCGGGTCTGGATCAGCTGATCGACCCAGCGACGGCTGGCACAGCACGCGACGAGCATCTCGATTGCCTGCTCGTCTTCGGCCTGATCAAAGCCGGCGACGTCCATCCGCTCGTCCATCCGCTCGTCCGCCGTATCGGTCACCGCGTCCTCCGTCGTTCGCGCCATTGTGCCAAGGTCGAACCGCGGCCAGGGACGGCCTGCGCTGCGTCGGCGCTGAGTACTAGCGTTCATCGGATAGCCGACGCGAGGGGACGTAGGGATGAAGATCGGGTTGCATGTCGCGGATTTCACCTGGCCGGGCGGCCCGCCGAACCTGGCAACTGACCTGACTCGGGTGGTGAGCGCAGCGGAGGACGCCGGGTTCGCGCGGGTCAGCGTCATGGACCACGTGTGGCAGATCGGCGTGATCGGGCCACCCGAGCACGAGATGCTCGAGGCTTACACGACGCTCGGCTACCTGGCCGCGAAAACCTCGCGCGTCGAGTTGGTGGCCTGGGTGACCGCGGTCGTCTACCGCGAACCGGGCTTGCTCGCCAAGCTCGTCACCACCCTCGACGTCCTGTCCAACGGCCGCGCCTGGCTGGGCATCGGTGCGGCGTGGAATGAAGCCGAGGCCAAGGGCCTGGGCCTGCCCTTCCCGCCAACGGCCGAACGCTTCGAGCGGCTCGAGGAGGCACTGCAGATCTTCCAGCAGATGTGCGGCGAGGACGACGGCCCGTACCGGGGCAAGCACTACCAGCTCGAGCGCACCCTCAACTCACCGCAGTCACTGACCCGGCCGCACCCGCCCATCCTGATCGGCGGCAGCGGCGAGAAGAAAACGCTGCGTATGGTCGCCCAGTACGCGCAGGCGTGCAACCTGTTCCACACGCCGGACATCGAGCACAAGCTCGATGTGTTGCGCGGGCACTGCGATGCCCTAGGCCGTGACTACGACGACATCGAGAAGACGGTGATGATGTCGCTCGACCCCGGAGAGCACGGCGAGAACGTCGACGCCATGATCGAGGAACTGAAAGATCTCGCCAAACTCGGGATCCAGGAGGCGCACGGCCGCGTCCCGAACGTCGAGCGGATCACCCCGCTGGAGCTGCTCGGCGAGCGGGTCATCCCCGTCGTCGCGGATCTCTGAGCGGTGGGGGAAAGACCACGTGGCGGCTCTGGGCACGACGGCTGATCTGGCCGTCACCGCTGCCCGCGTCATCACGCCGGACGGTGAGCGAGGCTGCACGATCCTGATCCGCGACGGCCTGATCGTCGAGCTCGCCCCACGCGCGCCGTCGGCTGTCACCGAGGTCGTCATCCCCGACGATCGGGTGGTGCTGCCCGGACTCGTCGACAGCCACGTTCACGTCAACGAGCCCGGCCGCACCAACTGGGAGGGCTTCGAGACGGCAACGGCCGCCGCCGCCGCCGGCGGTGTCACCACGATCGTCGACATGCCGCTCAACAGCATCCCGGCCACCGTCGACGTCGCGGCCCTCGGCCTCAAGCGCGCCGCGACCGGCGGCAAGCTCACCGTCGACGTCGCATTCTGGGGCGGCGCCGTTCCGGGCAACCTAGGCCAGTTGCGCCCGCTGCACGACGCTGGCGCCGTCGGATTCAAATGCTTCCTGCTGCCGTCGGGCGTGCCCGAGTTCGCTGCGCTCGATGCGGGTGGCGTACGCGCGGCGATGGAGCGGATCGCGCAGTTCGACGGCCTGTTGATCGCGCACGCCGAGGACGCTGCGGTCATCGACGCCGCTCCGGCGGCGCACGGGCGCCACTACGACGACTTCGTCGCGTCCCGCCCGCCCGACGCCGAGGTCAGCGCGATCCAGGCCCTGCTAGCGGGGACGAAAGGCACCGGCTGCCGCACTCACGTCGTGCACGTGTCCAGCGCGGCGTCGCTGCCACTGATCCGGGCGGCCAAGGCGGCCGGCCTGCCCGTCACCGTCGAGTCCTGCCCGCACTACCTCACCCTGCGGGCCGAGGAGGTGCCCGACGGCGCCACCCAGTTCAAGTGCTGCCCGCCGATCCGCGACGAGGCCAACCGCGAACAGCTCTGGGCCGGGCTGGTCGACGGCACCATCGACTTGATCGTCTCTGACCACTCCCCCTCCACGGTCGATGCGAAATGCCTCGACACCGGCGATTTCGGCCAGGCTTGGGGCGGCATCGCCTCGGTGCAGTTGGGGCTGCCAGTGATCTGGACCGAGGCGGCCCAGCGCGACATCCCGCTCACCGACGTGGCCCGCTGGATGGCCACGGCACCGGCGGCCCTGACCGGACTCACCGACCGCGGCTCGATCGCTCCTGGCCAGCAGGCCGACCTGTGCGTGTTCGCTCCGGACGAGACGTTCGTGGTCGACCTGGCCCGGCTGCTGCACCGCAACCCAATCAGCCCCTACGCCGGCCGGGAACTTCGCGGCGTCGTCGAGCAGACGTGGTTGCATGGTGTCCCGATCCGGGACGGCGAGCGGCGCGGGCGACTCGTCCGACCACGGCAGCGACGAGGACTGAGAGATGCCTGACCAGAGCGACGTACGCCGGCTACCTGACCTGGCCAGCGTGGTGCTCGGCGGCAGTGTCGTCTATGCCAATGACGAGACCTTCGCCGCCGCGCACAACCTGATCGCGCCCGGGCCGGCCGGCCACGACCCGGAGAGTTTCAGCTACCGCGGCAAGGTCTATGACGGTTGGGAGACCCGCCGCCGCCGGACCTCCGGCGAGGACTTTGCCGTCATCCGCCTGGCTGCGCCGGCCCTCGTTCGCGCCGTCGACGTCGACACCGCCCACTTCACCGGCAATTACCCGCCGTTCGCGTCCGTCCAGGCCACCACCCTGCTCGGCTACCCGACGCCCGACGAATTACTGGCGACCGAGTGGACGACGCTCATCAACAAGAGCGCATTGGCCGGCGACGCCGACAACCTGCTGCCCGTCACCACGCCCGAGCGGCTCGTCACCCACGTCCGCCTGACGATTCATCCTGACGGCGGCGTCGCCCGGCTGCGCGCGTACGGCGACGTGGTGCCCGACCCGTGCCTGCTCGGCGGTCGAGTGGATCTCGCGTCGGTGCTGCACGGCGGCACGGTCGAGGCGTGCAGCAACATGTTCTATTCCTCCCCGGCCAACGTGCTCGCGCCTGGCCGAGCTCGGGTGATGTCCGACGGCTGGGAGACCTCGCGGCGCCGCGACGACGGCAACGACTGGCTGACGATCCGGCTGGCCGCACCGGGTGTCCTGCACGACGTCGTCATCGACACCACCCGTTTCGTCGGCAACGCGCCGGGCTGGGCCCGGCTCACCGACGCCGAGACCGAGACTGAGCTGCTGCCGCGCACCCGACTGCTGCCCGACACCGAACACCGGCTCCGGATCTCCTCGCCGGATGCCGTCCGCCTCGTCCGCCTCGACATCTACCCCGACGGCGGCCTGTCTCGCGTCCGCGTGAACGGTGCCGTCGCGCCGGACCAGCGTGCGCGGATCGCCCAGCGATGGGTAGACCTCTTGCCGCCAGAGCTTGCGAGAACGATCAACCGCGACCAATTCTTCGACTGAGACAGAGGACTCCCGCCATGACCACCGACCTGACCGGTATCAACGCCTCCGGACCGGACGTCGAGCGCTCCGACGAGGTGCTGACCGACGACGCACTGGCCTTCGTCGCCGGGTTGCACCGCCGCTTCGCAGCCACCCGAAACGAGCTGTTGCAGCGGCGCGAAGACCGCCGGGCTGAGGTCGCCCGCACCGGCAAGCTCGACTTCCTGCCCGAGACCGCGCACATCCGCGACGGCAACTGGACGGTGGCGCCCGCCCCGGCCGACCTGCAAGACCGCCGCGTCGAGATCACTGGCCCCACCGAACGCAAGATGATGATCAATGCGCTGAACTCCGGCGCCAAGGTGTGGCTGGCCGATCTTGAGGACGCGAATACCCCACATTGGCGCAACGTCGTCTCGGGGCAGGTCAACCTGCGCGACGCGGTCGCCGGTACCGCCTCGCTCACCGGGCCGGATGGGCGCGAGTACACGCTTCGCACCGACGCGCCGCTGGCCACGATCGTTGTCCGACCGCGGGGCTGGCACCTGGACGAGCGGCACGTTGCGATCGACGGCGAGCCTGCTGTCGGCGCACTCGTCGACTTCGGCCTGCACTTCTTCCACAACGCGAAATCCCTATTGGCAAAGGGATCCGGCCCGTACTTCTACCTGCCGAAGATGGAGAGCCACCTCGAGGCCCGGCTCTGGAATGACGTGTTCACCGCCGCAGAATCCGAGCTGGGAGTTCCGCACGGCAGCGTCCGCGCCACCGTACTGATCGAGACGATCCCGGCCGCGTTCGAGATGGCCGAGATCCTGTACGAACTGCGCGAGCACGCCTCCGGTCTGAACGCCGGCCGCTGGGACTACCTGTTCAGCATCATCAAGTACTTCCGCGACGCCGGCCCGGACTTCG
>JBDTXT010000172.1:0-6215 GCA_040006035.1 Pseudonocardiales bacterium
CCAGGCGGCCGCCGCCGACGCCGCCGGCGTGGCCGCGATGACGATCAGCGAACTGGCCGCACGGTGCGAGACATCGGAGACCACTGTGGTGCGCTTCTGCCGCGCGGTTGGCCTGGCCGGCTATCCCGACCTGCGCATCGCCCTGGCCGCGGCCGCCGGCAACGCGGGCAGTGACCAGAGCTGGACCGGGGTGGGCAGCGAGATCGCAGAGTTCGATCCGCTCGAGGATGTGGTGCGCAAGATCGGCTATGCCGACGCCAACGCGGTGCGCGAGACGGTGCGTCAGTTGGACCTGGCCGTCCTCGAGCAGGTGGTCACGGCACTCGTCGCGGCGCCGCGGATCGACCTGTACGGCGTCGGCGCCAGCGGCATCGTCGCGCTGGACCTGCAGCAGAAGCTGCACCGCATCGGCCGGATCGTGCACGCGTGGCCGGATCCGCACAGCGCACTGACCTCGGCCGCGTTGCTCGGCCCTGACGACGTCGCCCTCGGCATCTCGCACACCGGCTCGACTCGGGACACGATCGACTGCCTGACCAGGGCCAAGAGCGCCGGTGCCACGACCGTCGTCGTCACCAACTTCCCGCGCTCGAAGATCGCCCGGCTGGCTGATCACGTGCTCACCACCGCCGCCGCGGAGACGACGTTCCGCTCCGGCGCGATGGCCAGCCGGATCGCGGCGCTCACCCTGGTCGACTGCCTGTTCGTAGCGGTGGCTCAGCGCAACTATGCCCAGACGGTCAGCGCGTTGGAGCGGACCTACGATGCGGTGCGCAGCCGCAGCTGAATGACCGAGCGTTGTCAGCAGGTTACGAGTGGACCTTCGTTCATGTTGCTTATTGACCAATTGGTCTAGGCCCACGTAACGTTGGTGGATACCCCGGATGCGTCATATGTCCGGGCCGCCCGACACGACTGGAGTGCTCGATGCGAAAGACCGGCTGCGCCCTGCTCGCCACCGCCACGGTGATATCGATGGCGGCCTGCACCGCCGGTGAGACGTCCTCGGGCAAGGGTGGTGGCACGTTCACGACGGTGGACGCCACCCACCAGCTGTCCGCCGGCGCCCCGCTGAACCCGTTCAATGCCGCGGGCAACGCCTTCCCCGGTTACAACGACATGCAACTGGCCTTCACCAAGTACTCCGCCAAGGATCCCAACGACTACTTCCCGGCGCTGGCCAAGAGCTGGTCGCTCAACGGCGACGGCACCGCGCTGAGCATCGAACTGCAGCCGAAGGCCAAGTGGTCCGACGGCACCAAGGTCACGTTCAAGGACGTCCAGACGTCGATGGCGATCGCCATGACCCAGGGGCAGGCGACGGGCAGCACCACCCAGGGGCTGGACCTGGCCCAGGTCAAGGACCTCGGCGGCGGCAAGGTCGAACTGGACCAGGTAGCCGGCGGCAAGAACGTCACCTTCACCTCGAGCGTGCTCAAGCAGCACCTCGTCTGCGACGCGGTCTACGGCAAGCTGCTGCCGGCCGATATCTGGACGATGATCGCCGCATCTGAGTACGTCGGTTCCGATGCCGCCAAGACGAAGGCGGCGAAGGATGCCTCGGCCAAGCTGACCAGCCTCGGCCAGACCGTCACCAAGTTCGCGCCGGCCAAGGACATCTCGGCCGGTCCGTTCGTGATCACCCGGGTTAACCCCGGCGCGGCCCTGCTGGACAAGAACAAGAACTTCTACGACGCAGACAAGATCGGCCCGAACCAGGTCGTCGTGCGCAACTACACGGGCAACCAGCAGATCTGGAACTACCTCAGCGCCGGCCAACTCGATGCCGCGCCGTACACGGCGATGCCGACGAACGTGCTCAACCGGATACTGGCCCGAAACGGCAACAAGCGCATCGACTCGCGCAGCTACGTCTCCGCGTCGCTCGCCTTCAACCAGAGCGTCTACCCGTACAACCTGACCCCCGTGCGCCAGGCGCTGGCCTACGTCATCGACCGCAAGGAAGTCACCAAGGTCGGTGAGCCGGTCGGCGGCACGGCGTCGGCGCACACCACCGGCATGATCGAACCGGCCCTCAAGGACTGGCTGAGCAACGATCAGGTGTCGAAGCTGAACAAGTACGACCCGGACCCCGCCAAGGCCACGAGCCTGCTCGAGGGCGCCGGCTTCACCAAGGCCGGCGGGAGCTGGAAGCTGCCCAACGGCAAGCCGTTCGAAATGACGATCCAGACGGTCAGCGGGTTCAGCGACTGGATCCAGGCCAGCACCGTCCTGGAATCCCAGCTGAAGGCGTTCGGCATTAAGACCAAGACTGCGACCTCGGCCGACTTCCCGACCTATCTGGGCGACCTGGCCGCCGGCAAGTTCCCGGTGGGCTTCTGGCTGGTCGCGGTCGGCCCAGCGATGGATACCACGTTCCAGCGCCTCTACGGCAAGGACGACGGCTTCAACGTGAGTGGGACGGGGCTCGCGCACACCGAGCCCAGCGTCAAGGGCGGCGGCAACTGGCAGGGCGGCCCGGCCAGCATCAACGTGCCCGGTCTGGGCGACGTGAAGGTCGGCGAACTGACGGCGCAGCTGTCGACGCTGCCGGTCGACCAGCAGAAGCCGTTGGTGAGCCAACTCGTGCAGGCCACCAACCAGTCGATGCCGGCCATTCAGCTGTGGGACTACACCAACGTGCGGTTCGTCAGCGAGACCCGGTTCAAGGACTACCCCATCGGTCAGGAGGGGCTGCTCCGCAACCCGCCCTGTGTCTGGATGATGCAGGGCTTCGTGCACAAGAAGTGACCTCGACGTGAAGCTCGCCCGCCGCTTGCTTGGCAAGCTCGTCACCGGTCTGGTGATGATCTGGGTCGTCGCGACGTTCACGTTCTTCCTGGTGCGCAAGCTGCCGGGCAACCCGGTGCAGGCGGAGTACGAGCGCTTGATCCAGGGCGGGCTGTCGCCCGACCAGGCCAAGGCCCAGGCCGCGGTGATGTTCGGCTTCCAGCCGCACACGCCACTGGCCGAGCAGTACCTGCACTACCTGTGGCGGCTGCTGCACCTGGACTTCGGCCAGTCCACGTCCTATTCGGGCGTGGGGGTGGGGCACGTGGTGCGCTCGGCTGCGCCATGGACGATCACCTTGGTGATGACCGGCATCATCGCCAGCTTCCTCATCGGGGTGACCTTCGGCATCATCGCCGCCGTGCGCCGGACGTCGAAGCTCGGTGACACGCTGACGATCAGCGGCTCGCTGCTGCACGGCGTCCCGCAGTTCGTAATCGCGCTGCTGCTGGCCTACGTGTTCACCACACTGTGGCCGGTGCTTCCCTTCGGTGCGCCCTACAACGTCACCGTCGAGCCGGGCTGGAACCTCGCGTTCATCAATTCGGTCGTGGTGCACGCCATCCTGCCCGTGTCGGCGTACGCGCTCTCGTCCTACGGCGGCTGGCTGCTGACCATGAAGTCCAGCGTGGTGTCCGTGCTCGGCGACGACTTCATTCTCGCGGCCGAACTGCGCGGGATAAGGCCGATCACTCGGATGCGCTACATCGGCCGCAACGCGATCCTGCCGTTGTTCACCGTGCTGGCCCTGTCGATCGGGTTGCTCTTCGGCGGGTCGATCTTCATCGAGAACATCTTCGACTACCCCGGCCTCGGGCACCTATTGCTGCAAGCGATCAACAAGCGGGACTACCCTTTGATGAGCGGGGCATTTCTCATGATCACCGTCGCGGTCGTGATTGTGAATATCCTGGCCGACTTGTTCTACTCGGTCATTGATCCCAGGGTGCGACGCGTATGACGGCCGTCGCCAAGGCGCCGCTGGTCACCCCGAAGTCGATCCCGCGCCGCGTCCCGATCTGGGTCGTGCTGGGCAAGGTGCTGCGCCGCAAGCCCAGCCGCATGGTGGGCGTGGGGATCATTGCGCTCTTCTTGTTGATGGCGGTCTTCGGGCCGGTTATCTATTCCAAGCTCCCGATCGACACGAACAACGTGTACGCCTCGCCCAGCTCGACGCACTTGCTGGGGACCGACTATGCGGGCGTCGACGTGCTGGCCCTCGTCGTCAGTGGTGCGCGGTACGTGCTGTTCTCGGCCTTGGTCGCCGCCATCGTGACGGTCGTCGTAGGCACCGCCGTCGGGCTGGTCTCCGGCTACCACCGTGGCTTTACCGACTCGGCCCTGATGCGGGTCACCGACTTCGTCCTCACCGTGCCGGGCTTCCCGCTGCTCGTCGTGCTGTCGACGATCTGGTCGTTCGGCGCCCCGCTGCAGATGGGCTTCGTGCTCGGCATCACCGGCTGGGGTGGGCTGGCGCGGGCCGTCCGGTCGCAGACGCTGTCGCTGCGCGAACGCGGCTTCCTCGAGGCCGCGCGGGCTCTCGGACTGCCGACCCGCCACGTCATCACCCGCGAAGTGCTGCCCAACATCGCGCCCTACATCGCGATGAACCTGTTGCTCGCGGTTACCGGCGCGATCTACGCACAGGTCGGCTTGTTCTTCCTGGGTATCGTCCCGCCGACGGCCAACAACTGGGGCGTGATGTTGAACAACGCGGTTTTCAACGCGGGGGCGCTTACCTCGACGCAGGCGCTGCCCTACCTGCTCTCGCCGCTGATCTGCATCCTGGTGCTGACGCTCGGGATCGTGCTGGTCGTAGACGCGATGGACGAACTGTTCAACCCACGGCTGCGGGCGCGCTGATGTTGGCACCGGTCAACGAGCCGGTCGCGGTCGACGTCCGTGACCTCACCGTCGTATACCGCACCGGCGACGTGGAACTGGCCGCCGTCACGCGGGTGAACATCGACCTGGTGCCCGGTGAGATCACCGGTCTGGTGGGGGAGTCCGGCTCGGGCAAGTCCACTCTCGCGCTGGCCCTGCTCAATGCGGTGCCTGATCCGGGGCGGGTCGCCGCCGGCAGCATCGAGGTGACCGGGCTCGGTGACGTCACCAAGCTCAAGGGAAAGAAGCTGCGGCACGCGCGCGGCGAAACCCTGGGCTACGTCTTCCAGGCATCCCAGAACTCGTTGAATCCCCTAAAGCCGGTGGGTAAACAGCTGCTCGACCTGGGCCGCTCGCACGACGTCCGCGACCTGCGCGCGCTCGTCGCCGACGCCCGCAGCCTGGCCGACGAGATGGGGCTGGACGGGAAGCGGGTGCTCGCGGCCTACCAGCATGAGCTGTCCGGTGGCATGCGCCAGCGAGTCGGGATCATCTTCGCGCTGGTGCTGAACGCGCGCGTGCTGATCCTGGACGAGCCGACCACCGCATTGGACATGCTTTCGCAGGCCGCGGTGCTCTCGATCGTCAAGCGGGTCCACGCCGAACGGGCGTTGACCACGTTGATTGTCACGCACGACATGGGTGTTATCGCCGAGGTCGCTGACCGGCTCGCGGTGATGTACGGCGGCCGCATCGTCGAAGACGGGCCGGCCGAACGCATCCTGCGTGAGCCGCAGCATCCGTACACCCGCGGTCTGATCGGCGCGATGCCGCGCATCGTGGGCGATCCCGACGAGGCGCAATCGCTGCCCGGCCGGCCGCCGGACCTGGCCACGCTGGAGAAGCACGGCTGCGTGTTCCGCTCGCGCTGCACCCTGCGGATGGATATCTGCGACACCGTCGACCCGCCGCTGGTCGAGGTCGGGCCGCGCCGCCGGGTGGCGTGTCACGCGGTCGTGCACGACGAGGCCTCCGACGTCTCGCTCACCAAGGTGGGATCGCGCGCATGATCGAGGCAGAGGGCATCGTCCGCACCTACAAGACCAGCAGTTCCCTCGGCGGCGAGCGCACCGTTTACGCGCTTCGCGGCGTGGACTTCACCCTGGCTGACGCGGGCGCGGTGTCGTTCATCGGTGAATCCGGCTGCGGCAAGACCACGCTGGGCAAGGTGCTCACCGGGCTGGAGGTGCCCGACGAGGGCAAGCTCGTCATCGACGGCACCGACGTCCTCGCCCTGCCGCTGCGCAAGCGAGGTGAGCACTTCCGGCGGGTGCAGATGGTGCATCAGGACCCGTACTCGGCCCTGAACCCGACGCATACAGTGGATCAGATCCTCGGCGCGCCGCTGTCGCTGACGCGCGGCCGCGACCGGTCGGCGATCACGGCGCGGGCGGCTGAACTGCTCGATCTCGTCGGCCTCGATCCGTACGTGGTGCTGCCCAAGTACCCGCATCAGCTCTCCGGGGGCCAACGCCAGCGCGTCGTCATCGCGCGGGCGCTCACCGTCGACCCCGAGGTGCTGGTGGCCGACGAGGCAGTGT
>JBDTXT010000173.1:0-6096 GCA_040006035.1 Pseudonocardiales bacterium
CGGGTACCCCGGCGAACCGCCCGCCGGGTTCCATCGCCGACATCGCCAAGCGGGTCGGCCCGGCCGTCGTTTCGATCGCCGTCACCACGCCTCGCCAGTACGCCGTCGGCTCCGGTGTGGTCATCGACAAGTTCGGCTACGTGCTCACCAACAACCACGTCGTCGCCGACGCGGCCAGCGGCGACGGAACGATCGTCGTCACCTTCGCCGACGAAGCGACCGCGAAGGCCGAGATCGTCGGCCGCGACGTCACGAGCGACCTGGCCGTGCTGAAGGTGCCCGACGACGAACTCACGATCGCCGCGCTGGGCGACTCCGACAAGCTCGCGGTGGGCGACCCGGTCATTGCGATCGGATCGCCACTGGATCTGCAGGGCACCGTCACCGTGGGCATCGTCTCGGCCCTCAAGCGTGCTGTCGCCATCCCCACCGAGTCCGGTCAGGCAATTTACCTCAACGCGATCCAGACCGATGCGGCCATCAACCACGGCAACTCCGGTGGCGCCCTGGTCGATGCGTCGGGCGCGGTGGTTGGCATCAATACCGCGGCCGCCTTCGGCACCACCGACCCGTCCGGTACCCGGACCGCGGTCAGCGGCATCGGCTTCGCCATCCCGATCAACTACGCCCGCGACATCGCCCAGCAGCTGATCCGCACCGGCAAGGCCGTGCATGCCTCGCTCGGGGCCAACGGTCGCAGCGCCACGGCGAACGACGGGCTGGATCAGGGCGCCTACCTCGAGCAGGTCGTCCCGTCCGGCGCGGCAGCCAAGGCCGGGCTGCGCAACGGCGACGTGATCGTCGCTGCTGACGGCAAACCAATCCTGAGCTATCCGCAGCTCGTGGTCCTCGTCCAGGCGCACAAGCCCGGTGAGCCGATGAGCGTCACCTACTTCCGGGCCTCGGCCAAGAAGACAACCAGGATCACGCTCGATTCCGATTAGAAGTTCGTCGCCCGGCCTGGTTTCGGATCCGTCGGTCTTCTCACGCTGCCTGTCCGGGGATCCCGCCTAGACTGAGGTCCATGTTCAATATCGGGCCGATGGAGCTGGTGGTGCTCGCTGTCGTCGGGCTGATCATTCTCGGCCCGGATCGGCTGCCCGGCTTGGCCAAGGACGCGGCGCGCATGATCCGGACGCTGCGCGACATGGCCACCGGCGCGCGGACTCAGCTGCGCGACGAGCTCGGCCCGGAATTCGCCGACGTCGACCTGCGCAACCTCAACCCGCGCACCGCGATCTCACGGGTGATCCTGGGTGACGACGCCGAGAAGTTCCAGAACTTCAACCCTCGTACCGCGATCCAGCGCGGGATCTTCGGCGATGAAGAACCGGCCCAGCCCGCCATGTCGGTCGACGAGGAACCGGAGCCGGCTCCGATCAACCTGCAGAAGCCCGCAGTGAAGCCGCTGGGCCGCAGCGAGTCGGCCCCCTACGACGCCGACGCGACCTGAGCCCAACCATCAGCCGATCCGCCCGGTGACCGCCGCGCAGCGTCCCGGGCGAGCCCACTACGTGGGCTGTCCAGCGCGCAGTGGGATAGCTGCTTGGTCCTAGCCTCGGGCCGGCGCCAGTCCGAGTGAGCGTCCGACCAGGCTGTGCTGGCGCGCGGCGAGGGCGTCGGCGACGTCGCGCAGCGCGACCGAGGCCGGCGAATCCGGGTTGCTGAGCACGACGGGCACGCCGTCGTCGCCGCCTTCGCGCACCTGCTGGTCAATGGGGATCTGCCCGAGCAAGGGCACCTTGGTGCCGGTGGCGGCCGCGAGCGAGTCCGCGACCGACTGGCCGCCACCGCTGCCGAACAGCTCCACCCTCGATCCGTCGGGCAGCTCAAGCCAGCTCATGTTCTCGACGACGCCGACGATCTGCTGGTGGGTCTGCAGCGCGATCGACCCGGCCCGTTCGGCGACCTCGCGTGCCGCGAGCTGCGGGGTCGTGACGAGCAGGATCTCAGCGGACGGGACGAGTTGGGCCACCGAGATCGCGATGTCGCCGGTGCCCGGCGGCAGGTCCATGAGCAGCACGTCCAGCTCGCCCCAGAACACGTCGGCGAGGAACTGCTGTAATGCGCGGTGCAGCATCGGACCGCGCCATACGACGGCCGTGTTGCCGGGGGTGAACATCCCCATCGAGATCACCTTCACGTCCCGCGCGACGGCAGGCATGATCATCGACTCGACCTGGGTCGGCTTGCCGGTGACGCCGAGCATGCGGGGCACTGAGAAGCCGTAGATGTCGGCGTCCAGCACTCCCACCGACAACCCCTTCTGGGCCAGCGAGACGGCCAGGTTCACCGTCACCGACGACTTGCCCACCCCGCCCTTGCCGGACGCGACGGCGTAGACGCGGGTGCGTGAGCCCGGCTGGGCGAAGGGGATCTCGTTGGTCGGTGCGTCGCCACGCAACTGCTTGCGCAGGTCGGTGCGCTGAGCGTCGCTCATCACCCCCAGCGTCACCTGCACGGAGCGCACGCCCTCGACTCTGGACACCGCCGCCGTCGTCTCGCGCGTCAACTGCTCCTTCATCGGGCAGCCGGAGACGGTCAGCAGGACCGTCACGCCCACGTCGCCGTCGGCGCCGATCGCGATCGACTCGACCATGTTCAGCTCAGTGATCGGTTTGCGGATCTCGGGGTCGATGACGGTTGTCAGGGCGGCGCGGATGGCAGACTCGTCGGGCTGGGGCACGGCCTCGATGGTACGGGCGGTCCCCTATTACGATCCACGCCCATGACCGCGGCCCCCGGACGACGCCTCCCGCGGGTCGGTAGTCCGGAACTCGCTGGGCGTCGGAGTTGCCGTCGGGTCCTACGGCTCCGCCTTCGCAGTCGGGGCGGTGGCGGTGTGGCGCCGGGCCTCGTTCCTCGTCGTGGTCGTGCTGGCCGCCGCCCTGCTGCGGCTTGTCTGAGGCGGATCCGGCCTTAGCGGTTGGAGTTGGCGAAGGCCTGCACCGCAGGTGGCTGCATCAGCAGATAGATGATGAAAATGTCCAGCCCCAAACCGATGATGCTCGTGTAGCCGCCCTTGACAAGAGAGATAAGCGAGAACAGGCCACCGATGGCGGCCAGCGCGATGGCGGCGGTGCGAGCCCACGGCTTGAGCTGGCGCAGCGCGACACCCACCCAGATCTCGAACGCGCTGACGATCAGCAAGAACACCCCGATGGCCGCGAACAGAGCGCCCAGGCTGCCGAGTGCGAGGAACAGCAAGCCACCGAGGATCCCGAAGCCGCCGCTGACGAACAGCAGGATCGCCGCGGTATTGACCTGGGCAGGAACCGCGGGCCTGGCGCCGTAGCCAGGCTGTGCGGGCACGTTGGGCGGCGGGTTGTAGGTCATGAGATCCCCAAAATGGTGTCGGCCGGTTGGCGAAAACTACGCAGATCATAAGGGAGACGCCGATCTCGAGCCAGTCGAAACGCTCGACGCTGCGCGAACCGCGTCAGTCGGTGTCAGCACCCTCACGGGCCACATCGCGAGCACCTTCACGGGCCACATCGCGGTCGCTGTCCCGGGCCGCCTCGGCGCGGGCAAGCTCCGAACGCAGGAAGTCACGGGTGGCCACCTCGCCGACCGCCATCCGGATCGAGGCGATCTCGCGGGCGAGGTATTCCAGATCGGCCTTCGCCTGGCGGGCCTCGTCGCGGTCGGCGTCGAGGTTGACGCGGTCCCGGTCGTCCTGGCGATTCTGCGCTAGCAGGATCAGTGGCGCGGCGTAGGCGGCCTGCAACGACAGGATCAGAGTGAGGAAGGTGAACGTGTACGGGTCGAAGCGCACGGACTTCGGCGCCAGCGTGTTCCAGCCGAACCACAGGATGATCGTCACCGTCTGGTAGACGAGATAGCGCCCGGTGCCGAGGAACCGGGCCACCCGTTCGGTCAACCGGCCGAAGGCGTCCTCGTCATAGCGGTTGCGCAGCCCTCGGCGTTCGACCTTGGGCTGGTCGAGCCGGGCGCGACGCTCAGCCATGGCTTACCTCGTGGCCGGCACCGGGCGTTTCGCGCCAGTCCTCGGGCAGTAGGTGGTCGAGCACATCGTCGACCGACACCGCGCCCAGCAGCCGGTCGTGGTCGTCGATGACGGGCGCGGCCACCAGGTTGTACGTCGCCAGGTGGCGGGTGATCTCGTCGAGCGGCATGTCCGGACGCAGGGCGTCGGGGTCGCGCTCGGCGATGCCGCTGACCAGCGCGGACGGTGGTTCCCGCAGCAGCCGTTGGATGTGCGCGGTGCCCAGGAACCGGCCGGTGGGCGTCGCCTGCGGGGGGCGCACGACAAAGACCTGCGCGGCCAGCGCGGGGGACAGTTCCGGGTTGCGCACCAGGGCAAGCGCCTCGGCCACCGTGGCGTCGTGCAGCAGGATCACCGGCTCGGCCGTCATCAGCCCGCCGGCCGTGTAGTCGCCGTAGGTCAGCAGCCGGCGCACCGGTGCCGCTTCATCCGGCTCCATCAGCTCGAGCAGGCGCTGCTGGTCGGCGTGGGTCATCTCGCCCAGCAGGTCGGCGGCGTCGTCGTCGTCCATCGCTTCGAGCACGTCCGCGGCGCGCTCATCGGCCAGCGAGTGCAGCAGTTCGACCTGATCCTCCTCGCTCATCTCCTGCATGATGTCGGCCAGTCGCTCGTCGTCCAGACCCGCGGCGACCTCGCGGCGACGCTTGTCCGGCATGTCCTGCAGCGCGTGGGCGACGTCGGCCGGGCGCATCCCCGACAGCGTCGCCAGCAGCGCGTCGGTGCCCTGCGAGTTCTCGGGTAGGGCCAGGCCGTCGACCTCGTCCCAGGAGACCTGGAACAGTTGGGCCCGCCGTCTCGGCGCCAACCGGGCTGCGGCCGCGCGCACCGCCAGCCGGGTGATCACCCAGTCGCGGGCGCGGTTCTGCTCCATCCCCACGTCGGCGATGCTGACCGCGTGGCCGCTCTCGACGATGGTGACGGCGCGGTCGAGCAGCTCGCCCAGGACGAGCAGTTCGTTGTTGCGCCGTTCGAAGCGCTTCATGTTGACGGTGCCGCTGGACAGCACGACGGCGTCCGGCTCGATGCGGGTGACCCGCCCCATCGGGACGAAGATGCGGTGCCGGTGCTGGATCTCGATGACCAGGCCGAGCACGCGCGGCGACTGGCGGTCGGCGCGCAGCGTAGTCACGGCATCCCGGATCTTGCCGAGCTGGTCACCGTTCGGGTCGAATACGCCGATGCCCGACAGCCGCGCGATGAACACGCGGTTCGTCGAACTCACGGCCGGGACCCCACGATCGTCACGTCAGCAGGTTAGTCGCTCACCCGGCCCAGCTTGCGGCAACGCCCGGTGCGCGGGCCTGGGTCAGCCAGTGATGGCAGGATCGATACATGGCCCGGCCGATCACGCGCGGGCGCGAGAATCTCGCCGCACCACCCGCGCTTGATTCCGTGCTCCTGCTGGTGGCCATCGCCGGTGTCTCGTTCTCCGGCCCACTGATGGCAGCGACCGTCGCGCCCGCGCTGGCCATCGCGTTCTGGCGCAACGCCATTGGGGCCGGTGTCACCGCACTGGTGGTCGGGGTCCGCCACCGGCCCGAGTTCCGGGAACTGGACCGGCGCGCAGTCGGCGTTGCGGCCGCGGCCGGGGTCGCCCTGGCCGCGCACTTCGCCACCTGGGTGCCGAGCGTGACGATGACGACCGTCGCCTCGGCTACGGCCCTGGTCTCGACCCAGGCGATCTTCGTAGCACTGATCGCCCGGTGGCGCGGGACCGACCTGCCGCGTGCGGCATGGATCGGCATCACCGTGGCAACGGTCGGCACCGCGCTGATCACCGGCGCTGATGTCGGCCTCTCCGGTCGCGCGTTGGCCGGCGATGTCTTGGCCGTCACCGGCGGCATGTTCGCCGCCATCTACGTGACGATCGGCTCGCGGGCCCGGGAGCGGATGACGACCGCGTCTTACACGAGCATCTGCTACACCGTCTGCGCGATCGTCCTGCTCGCCGTGTGTCTGGTCGGTGGAGTCCCGCTACACGGGTTTTCGACCAACGCTTGGACGAAGATCGTGCTGGTGACCGTGGCCGCCCAATTGCTCGGGCACAGCCTCATCAACGTGGTGCTGCGCTCGACCAGCCCGACGGTGGT
>JBDTXT010000174.1:0-6090 GCA_040006035.1 Pseudonocardiales bacterium
CGACGGACACCGACAGCGTCTCGTGCACCAGCGCGATCGAGCTGACCCGACGCATCGACTCCTCCAGCGCCAACCGCGCCTCGGGCGCCTGGACCCGGCGGGCTTGCAGCCGTAACAGCGCAGCCACCGTCTGCAGGTTGTTCTTCACCCGGTGATGGATTTCCCGGATGGTGGCGTCCTTGCTCAAGATCTGTCGATCCCGCCGCCGCAGCTCAGTCACGTCCTGCATCAGCAGCAGCGCGCCCAGAGTCTCCCCACGCGGACGCAACGGCAGCGCCCGGAAGAGCACCGTGGCTCCACCGCCCTCAACCTCGATGCTGGCCGGCTGGCCGCCGTCGATCGCGGCCGCCACGGCCGCGGCCAGGTCACGCGCATCGAATGGGTCGTCGCTCACCCTGCTCGTCAGCGCGGCAATCGGCTCGCTGAGCACGGCACCGTTGATGCCCAGCCGGCTGAAGGCCGACAGCGCGTTGGGGCTGGCGTAGATGATGGTGCCGTCAGGTTCGATGCGAACCACGCCGTCGCCGACGCGCGGCCCGGAACTCTCCTCGATACCCGCCTCCGGGGCGGGAAACGTGCCATCGGCGACCATGGCACCGAGGTCCGCGGCACTCTGCAGATAGACGAGTTCGAGTTGGCTCGGGGTGCGGATACTGGCCAGGTTGGCGTCCTTACCGAGCACCGCGATGACCTCGCCAGCCACGCGTATCGGGATCGCTTCGCGCCGGATCGGCAGGTCGCCGTCCCAGTCCGGCTCGACCTCGCGGAAGATCCGGCCCTCGATATAGGCCGTGCGCAGCGGAGTGGCGCGCTGGCCGCGCAGCACCACCCCCACCTGGTCGTGCTGGTAAGCCGTCGGTCCCGTGGTGGGCCGGCACTGGGCCACACACAGGAAGCCAGGCACACTGCCCGCCTCCCCCAGCACGACGGAGACCGGGGCCCACACCAGCAGGTCGGCGAAGGCCAGGTCGGAGAGCAGTTGCCATTCGGCCACCAGCCGCTGCACGTGATCGACCTGCGCATCGGTCATCGACGTACGCGCGGCGAGCATCTCGGTGAGGGCGGACATCGACGCCAGCCTGCCATGCCGGACCGCAAGAGTTGCGGCGGTACGGCCCGCGGACCGGGTATGGTGTTTGCGCCGGTTAGCCGTCCTACGTCCGGTTCCGGTAGGTGGAGGTCGCTGTGCCGTCGGATCCCGTAGAGCGCCGTACCCCGTTGCCTGAGCCGCGCCCGCTACCGGTCGGTGTCATGGTGCTAGCGGGGTTGTTGCTCGCCATCCCGCTCGCCGCGCTGGCGCTCGTGCCGACCTATGCGAAGAAGGACCCACACCTGTGGGGTTTCCCCTTCTTCTATTGGTATCAATTCCTCTGGGTGTTCCTCGCCTCCGGCTTCACCTGGGCGGCCTACGTGGTGATCGCCCGCGCGCGGCGCGGGAGTGAGCGGTGAGCGCCATGGCCGCGAACAGCGGCGTCAACGGTGTCGAGCTCGGCGTGGTGCTCTTCTTCTTCATCCTGGTCACCGCGGGCGGCTTCTTCGCGGTGCGCTGGCGCCGCGCGGACTCGATGCAGAGCCTGGACGAATGGGGATTGGGCGGGCGCGGGTTCGGCACCTTCATCACGTATTTCCTGCTCGGCGGTGACCTCTACACCGCGTACACCTTCATCGCGGTCCCAGCGGCGATGTTCGCCACCGGGGCGGTCTCCGGTTTCTTCGCGGTGCCCTACACCATCATCGTCTACCCGATCATCTTCATCTTCATGCCGCGGCTGTGGAGCGTGTCGCACCGCCACGGCTACGTGACGCCGGCCGACTTCGTGCGCGGCCGTTATGACAGCCGCATCCTTGCCCTCGCCGTCGCGGTCACCGGCATCATCGCCACCATGCCCTACATCGCGCTGCAGCTCGTCGGCATCCAGGCGGTGCTCGACACGATGGGGATCGGCGGGTCGGGCAACACGTTCGTCAAGGACTTGCCGCTGATCGTCGCCTTCGCCGTATTGGCGGCGTACACGTACTCGTCCGGGCTGCGCGCACCTGCGCTGATCGCGTTCGTCAAGGACGGCCTGATCTACCTCGTGATCATCGTCGCGATCGTCTACGTTGCGGTGAAGATCGGTTTCGGCGGGGTGTTCGACTCCGCCCAGACGAAGATGAACACCGTCAAGAACGGTAAACCGACCGGTTCCTTCGTCCCGCCCAGCTCCCTCTACTGGGCCTACGGCACCCTCGCCTTCGGCTCGGCGCTGGCGCTGTTCATGTACCCGCACTCGGTGACAGCTGTGCTCTCGGGCCGGAGCCGAAACGTGATCCGCCGCAACGCCGTGATCCTGCCGACCTACTCGCTGATGTTGGGTCTGCTGGCACTACTTGGCTTCGTGGCGATCCATGAGAAGACCTCGGTGTTCGGCCAGGACGGCAAGGCGAACCCGCAGCTCGCGGTGCCGCACCTGTTCGATCAGATCTTCCCCGACTGGTTCGCCGGCGTGGCCTTCGCCGCGATCGCGATCGGGGCGTTGGTGCCGGCGGCGATCATGTCGATCGCGGCGGCGAACCTGTTCACCCGCAACATCTACCGCGAGTTCCTCAGGCCGCACGCGACGCCGGCGCACGAGGCGCGCGTCGCGAAGATCACTTCACTGGTGGTGAAGTTCGGTGCGCTCCTGTTCGTGCTGGGCATGGATCGCCAGAACGCAATCAACCTTCAACTGCTTGGCGGCGTATGGATCCTGCAGACCCTGCTGGCAATCGTTGTCGGTCTGTACACGCGCTGGTTCCATCGTTGGGCACTGCTCGCCGGCTGGGCCGTCGCGATGGTCTACGGCACGGTGACGGCATACCGGCAGACGGTTCCGAATGCTTCGACCAGGCTGGTCGACGGCAAGCCGGTAACGACGGTTCACGGCATGCGTCACTTTGGCACTTCGCTGGCGGACTTCCCGGGGACCACGACCAAGGTCTACATCGCGGTCACGGCCCTGCTGCTGAACATCGCCGTCGCGGTGGTCCTGACGCTGGTGTTCCGGCTGATCAAGGCGCCCGCGGGGACGGACGCGACGCAGCCCGGCGACTACTACTCCGACGCCCCGTCCAAGGGCGTCATCGTGGCCGCCGAGGATGTCATCGCAGCGGACGCCCCCGAGCGCACCCGAGCGCCGGACTAGGCCGCGCTTTAGTCGGCGCGGTACTCGCGGTGATTCGCCTCGGCACACATCTCGCTGAGGCGGATCTGGATGCGTACCCGCAGGGTTGCGGGCGCCGTATCGCCGCCGCAGCACCGGGTGACGAGCGAGCGGACGTCCTGCTCCAAGCCGTACTGCTTCAGGCACGGCGAGCAGGCGTCGAGGTGCTGGCGCATGCGGTTGCGTAGCTCCTCGTCTGACTCCTTGTCGAGGTAGAGATACAGATCCTTCAGGACGTCGTCGCAGTCGATGTTGCCGGGCCCGAAGCCACCGATGAAGCTCATTCTGAACCTCCGACGCCGGCCGGGATGAGGCCGCGGCCTCGGGCGTAGTCAGCAAGCAGATGCTGAAGTTGCTTGCGGCCGCGGTGCAGCCGCGACATTACGGTGCCGATCGGCGTGCCCATGATCTCTGCGATCTCCTTGTATGCGAACCCCTCGACATCGGCCAGGTAGACGGCCAGCCGGAAATCCTCAGGCAGAGCCTGCAACGCCTCTTTTACGTCAGAGTCAGGCAGGTGGTCAAGTGCTTCCATCTCGGCCGATCGCAGCCCACTCGAGGTGTGCGACTCGGCGCGTGCAAGCTGCCAGTCCTCGACGTTCTCGCCGTTGGACTCCTGCGGCTGGCGCTGCTTCTTGCGGTAGGTGTTGATGAACGTGTTGGTGAGGATGCGGTAGAGCCACGCCTTGAGGTTGGTGCCCTCGGTGAACTGGTGGAAGGCGGCGAAGGCCTTGACGAAGGTCTCTTGGACGAGGTCCTCGGCGTCGGCAGGATTGCGGGTCATCCGCATGGCCGCGGCGTAGAGCTGATCCAGGAAGGGCAGCGCGTCACGCTCAAAGCGCGCGCGTCGTTCCTCGACCGTTTCCTCTGCCACTGGGCTCCTCTGCTCGTCACGGCGTTCTTTGGAGGATACGGCGCCGACGCGTCGGCGGATCGCCGGGATGCCGGAGGCGAGCGCTAACGGCCTGGCGCGCACGTCGAGCATCGTCATTCGCAAGCTCCTTGCCGGCTGGGACAGTTGTCCGCACAACCTTCTGCCGGGCGTGTGCATTCCTTGTACAGTCCGGCGGGTGGCGACAGGGACTCCCGCGACCGCGCTGCTGACCAGGGCCGGGGTCGCGTTCACGCTGCATCCCTATCCCCACGACCCGCGTGCCGACGGGTTCGGCGACGAGGCCGCGGCGGCTCTCGGGGTGTCGCCAGAACAGATCTTCAAGACCCTCATCGCCTCCGTCGACGGCGCGCTCGTCTGTGCGGTGGTCCCGGTGGCCGGGCGCCTTGATCTCAAGGCCCTCGCGGCCGCAGTGGGCGGCAAGCGGGCCGAACTGGCCGAACCGGCTGCCGCGGAGCGCGCGACCGGATATGTCGTGGGCGGTATCTCCCCGGTCGGGCAGAAGGCACGGCTGCGAGTGGTCCTCGACTCGTCGGCGCGTTCGTTCGCGACCGTCTTCGTGTCGGCCGGCAAGCGGGGGTTGCAGGTCGAGCTCGCACCCGATGATCTGGTGCGCCATGCGCCGGCTGAGTTGGCCGATATCGCGACTACCTGACGCAGCGCGTCACGAAGTCGACCACCGCACGGGCGACCACCGCCGTGTCCTTCTTCAGCGAGTGATCAGCGCCCTCGGCGACGACCAGCGTGACGCCGGGTAGCTGTGGGGGCATGCCGAAGGCGTCGCGGTCACCCTGCACGACCAGCACTGGGACGGTGGGCAGCGCCAGCTCGTCCAGGCGGCTCTTCTCCGGCCTGCCCGGCGGGTGGACCGGAAAGGCGAGGGCGACGACGGCGATCGCGCCGGAGTCGGTGGCCGTGCGGCAGGCGACGCGGGCCCCACTGGACCGCCCGGCGGCGATGAGCGGCACGGCGAGCAGCCCGCGCTGGGCACGCACCGCGCTGATGGCTGCGAGCCAGGCCTCGTCCAGGCGCGGGGCAGGCGCCGGAGAGCGACGGCCCGCAACGCGGTAGGGCTGGGTGATGCGGGCTACGGCAAACCCGGCCGCGAGCGCGGAATCGCGAACCGCCAGCACATCGGGCGTCTGCACTCCCCCGCCCGCGCCGTGGCCGATGGCGATCACTGCGGCCGGCTTGCCCTTCGGGCGCTCGAGATCGACCCAGGCCGGTCCGCCGGGCGTCTGGACGTCGAGCCGCATCAGAAAAGCAGCTGAGGAGCCGGTGCCGGCTCGACGCGTTCGGTGAGCTCGGGGCCGTTGTTTTCGACGCTGTTCACGGTGGTGGCGACCGGGCGCAGCTCGAGGTGCTCGCCGGTGACTGCGTCCCAAGGCACGAGCAGGTCGGCCGGGTCGGTGACGGCGGGATCGAGCCAGCGCGGCCAAGCATCGGCGGGCAGCACCAGCGGCATCCGGTCGTGGATCTCGGCCAGCGCGCCTTGCGCGGGCGCGGTGATGATCGTGCACGTTGTGAGCGTCTGGCCGGATGGTCCCCAGAACTCGTACAGTCCGGCGAAGGCGAGGCCATGACCGTCGGTGGGCGTCATGTACATCGGCTGCTTGCGCGGGCCCTCGTCGGTGTCGCGCAGCTGCCATTCGTACCAGCCGTCGGCGGGGACGAGGCAGCGCCGCTTGGCGTAGGCGCGACGGAACGCCGGCTTGCTGGTGACGCTCTCGAGGCGGGCGTTGATGAGCTTGGATGCGATGCTGCGGTCCTTCGCCCAGGACGGGATCAGGCCCCACGACACCACCCGCAGTTGGCGGGTCGGTTCGGTGGCGGGGTGGCCGTCGGCATCGCGTAGCGGCCGGTTGACGATCACCCGGACCGGCTTGGTGGGAGCGACGTTGTAGTCCAGCTCCCAGCCGTCGTTGCCGGTGGCGTTGATCGCGTCGAACTCGGCCAGCACATCGCCGTCGGAGCGCACCGAGACGTAGCGTCCGCACATACCTGCACGGTACCCAG
>JBDTXT010000175.1:0-6087 GCA_040006035.1 Pseudonocardiales bacterium
GGAAACTCGGCAGCGTGCTCGCCCAGCCGTCGGGCAACTCGCGGCGGATCATCCGCTCCAGCAGCGCGGCCCGGTCCGGGTTGCCGGAGGCCCACGCGTCGAAACTCGGCTGCCACTCGGCTCGTGCCTCGCGACCGCGCTGAACGACCTCGCGGGCGTGTGCGAGAACGTCGGCGTCGACAGCGAAATGCGTGTCGGGGTCAAAGCCCAGGATCTTCTTGGTCTTGCGGATCTCGTCCTCGCCGAGCGCGGCGCCGTGGGCCGACCCGGTGTTCTGCTTGGTAGGCGCCGGCCAGCCGATGATGGTGCGCACCGCGATGAACGACGGCTTGTCGGTGACGCGCTGGGCCCGTTTGATCGCGGCCTCGAGGGCGAGCACGTCCTCGCCGGAGTCGACCCGTTGGGTATGCCAGCCGTAGGCGTCATAGCGCTTGACGACGTCCTCACTGAACGCGACGGCGGTGTCGTCCTCGATCGAGATGTGGTTGTCGTCGTAGAACAGGATCAGGTTGCCCAGTTGCTGGTGGCCGGCCAGCGAGGACGCCTCGCTCGAAACGCCCTCCTCCATGCAGCCGTCGCCGGCGATGACGTAGATGTGGTGGTCGAAGGGCGACTCGCCCGGTGCGGCGTCCGGGTCGAGCAGGCCGCGCTCCCGCCGCGCAGCCATGGCCATACCGACGGCATTGCCGACACCCTGGCCCAGCGGCCCGGTGGTGACCTCGACGCCGGCCGTGTGGCCGTGCTCGGGGTGGCCGGGGGTAAGGGAACCCCAGGTGCGCAGCGCCTCGATGTCGCCGAGCTCCAGCCCGTACCCGGACAGGAACAGCTGGGTGTACTGCGTCAGTGAGGCGTGCCCGTTGGACAGCATGAAGCGGTCGCGGGCGATCCAGTTGGGATCGGTGGGGTCGTGCCGCATGACCCGCTGGTAGAGCAGATAGGCCAGCGGGGCCAGGCTCATGGCGGTGCCGGGGTGGCCGTTGCCGACCTTCTGCACGGCGTCAGCGGCCAGCAACCGGGCCGTGTCGACCGCCTTCGTGTCGAGGGCGCTCCACCACTTCGGATGCGCCGTGACGACGCCTTGCTGGCTAGCCTTGGCGGAGTCGCTCACAACCGATCGTGTCCCTTCGACGTGGGGTGGCACACGCGGTACCGCCTACCCGTCAAGCCTAGCGATATCACGCGGTGCCAGACCGATCACGTCGCTCGAGACTGAGTTCGGGGACGCCCGGAGCGACAGATACCCTGATCCGGTGACGCAGACCCCGGTTAGGCCCGTCTCAGCGGGGCCGAGCGAGGTACCCGCGTCGGTCGCGCCAGCCCGGGTCGAGCAACCCGTCCAGCCGCGATCGCCACGCCGCCGCTCCACCCTGCAGGCCTACCTCGCGCTCACCAAGCCCCGCATCATCGAACTGCTGCTCGTCACGACGCTGCCGTCGATGGTTCTCGCCGCGGGCGGGTTGCCCGGCTGGTCGGTCGTGGTGGCGACGATGATCGGCGGCACGCTGGCGGCCGGCAGCGCCAACGCGTTGAACTGCTACGTCGACCGCGACATCGACGCCCTGATGCGGCGCACCGGTCACCGCCCACTGGCCCGGCACGACGTGTCGCCCACCGGTGCGCTGGTCTTCGGTGTGGTGCTCGGTGTTGTCGCCGTCCTGATGATGGGCCTGGCTACGAACTGGCTCGCCGCCGGGCTCACCGCGCTGGCAATCAGTTTCTACGTCGTCGTCTATACGATGCTGCTCAAGCGGCGCACCTCCCAGAACATCGTCTGGGGCGGGGCCGCGGGCTGCATGCCGGTGCTCATCGGCTGGTCGGCCGTCACCAATTCGCTGGCCTGGGCCCCGGTGGTGCTTTTCGGCATCGTCTTCTTCTGGACGCCGCCGCACTTCTGGGCCCTCGCGATCCGCTACCGCGAGGACTACTCGCGGGCCGGGGTCCCGATGCTGCCAGTCGTCGCGTCACCGATCCGGGTCGCCCACGAGATCGTGATCTACGCGTGGCTCACGGTCGCCACCTCGCTCGCGCTCTGGCCGCTGGCCACCGGCTGGGTCTACGGCGTGCTCGCGGCCGCGGCCGGCGCGGTGCTGCTGGTCGGCGCCCACCGGCTGTTGCAGCGCACGAGCCGCGGCGAGAACCCCAAGCCGATGCAGCTGTTCCACCTCTCGAACAGCTACCTGGCCTTCGTCTTCGTCGCCATCGCGCTCGACACGTTCGTCCGATAGCCGCAGCCTTCGGCGCAACCGGGACTCAGCCCGCCGGGATCGAGATCGGGATCTGCACTGGGGTCTGGATGCCGAACCGATAGCTGCCGGTGCTGCCCTGGAAGGGCTGGTTGATCGAGCCGGTGAGCGTCAGAACGCCGGAGGTCACGTTGCCGGGAACCTCGAAGACGTTGAAGATCCTGCCCGACGTGACCGAGAGGTTTCTCGCGTGTGAGGGCAGCCCACCCGTGGGTGTGAATGTCACCAGGCCGGACGGGAAGCCGAACGTACCGCTGTCGTGAGCGCCGACGTAGGTGAGCGACACATGCATGATCGCCTTCTGGTGACTGCTCGCGGTGATCGTCTTCGTCAGGTCGATGTTGCGGTATGCGATGTCGGCGAGCCGGAACGTGACGACGGCGGCCTCGGTCGTCCCTGTCGAGCCGTCGGAGAAGATCACCGACGGGGAGAAGGTGAAGACGGCCCTGGCCTGCGCGAGCTTGCGGGTCTCACGATTCTGACGGGCCAGCACGACCACGTTGTTCGCTCCGGGCTTGCCGGTGAGCAGCGAGATGGACTGTCGCAGGCCACGCTCGGACAGGACGAGATCGACCGTTCCGGCGCCACTCGGCACAACGACGACGACGTATTCGCCGCTGCCGGGATTCGGGACGGCACGACCCGCACCGCCGTCGACCGACACCTTGGCCGACGAGGTCAGGTCGGTGCTCGTCCCGTCGTTGCCGAGAGCACCCTTCGTGGTGAACGCGATCAGCTTCTGCCCCGACGGCGCGGAGCGGGCCGCGTCGCCAGTTCCGTAGCGAGTGACCGGTCCCAGGTTGGTCAGGGTGATACCGCCGGACCACGAGCCCAGGATCGCTGCCTTGGGGGCGGCCGGCACCGTGATCGGGCCGAGTTCGGCTGCGGCGATCGAGCCCGCGGCGGCCGGCGGCGGGTTCGGCACCTTGAGCCCGCCCGTGCCGGACGGTGCATCCTTGCCGTCGGGCCGTTGCAGCTTGACCTCATCGGCACTGACGGGCGCGTCGGTCAGGGGAGAGGTGGCCGCGGTCAAGGTCGCCGGTTCGCCGGTGCCGGACCTGGTCAGTGCGAATTTCAGGTACTGCCTGGAGGCGTCACCGTCCACGAAGAGCACGGGCCCGCAGCGCAGATTCGAGTCGACATCGGTGCCCTTCTTGGCGGCGGCCGGCTCGGCCTTGGGCACCGCGAAGTAGCAGCGCGTGTTGTCACCCTTCGCGCCGTGCCGCTTGGCCACCACAGTCTCGAGGTTCTGCTCTGCCTTCTTCAAGACAGCGGAGGCGTCCTTGATCTTGGCGCCCTGGTAGGTGATCGTCGGGGCGGCCGGGCTCTTGAAGAACACGAAGTAGGCGCCGACGAGCAGGCCGATCACCACGACTGCGAGCACGCCGAAGATGAGCGGGCGGTTGCGCCGGCGGGTGGGCGGGGGGTAGTGCGGCGGGTAGCCAGGGGCGACGGGCGGCTGCTGCCACGCGGGCGTCGCCGTTGGCTGCCAGACAGGCGGCGCGGGCTGGGCGGCCTGGGGCTGCTGCGCGTGCTCACCCCACGGGGGGTGAACCGGTTGGGCGGTCTGGGCGGCTTGGGGTGGCTGGGCCGGGACGACCGGCAGGACCGTCGTCGACTCGTGCTGCGGGGTCTGGTAGCCCCACTGCGGTTGGGCAGCCTGCGGCGGCTGCGCCGGCGGGGCGGGCTGGACGGGCTGCTGCGACGGGGCGGCCGACGGCCCCGGCGAGCTGGGGGGTGGGACGGGACGCCGGTGCTCCGTCCAGGCCTGGCCGTCGTAGTAGCGCAGCAGGTTCGGATCCTGCGGATCGGCGAACCAGCCGGCTGGGTACATGGCGAACTCCCGTGGATATGCGATGTGATGCCTGACGAGGGATGCAATCGTCGCATGTTTACGATCAATGGATGACAGTGGTTCTTGCAACATGCGCCGAACTTCCCGACGGCGACGAGGACGGCGACGCGCTGGTCGCCGCGCTCGCTGGGCGCGGCGTTGCAGCCCGGTGGCAGGTTTGGAACGACCCCGATGCCTCGTGGACGCAGACCCTCGTCGTCATCCGGTCGACGTGGGACTACACCCGCAACCGCGATGCATTCGTGGCGTGGGCGCACAGTGTCCCGCGGTTGGTGAACCCGCCTGACGTCATCGCCTGGAACTCCGACAAGACCTATCTGCGTGACCTGGCGAATGCCGGGGTCCCGGTCGTACCGACGACGTTCGTCGCGCCAGGGGAGACGGCGTCACTTCCCTTGGGCGGCGAGTTTGTGGTCAAGCCTGCGGTCGGCGCCGGTTCGGTGGGCGCCGGCCGGTTCGCCCAGAACGCGATCGCCGCGGCGCAGGCGCACGTCGCCGCGCTGCACGACGCCGGCCGGATCGTGCTGGTCCAGCCCTATCTGGCTGAGGTCGACACCGCCGGAGAGACCGCACTCATATACGTCGACGGCCAGTTCAGTCACGCCATCCGCAAGGCAGCGATGCTGCCGCCGCAGATGACGAATGTCCTGGACCAAATCTCCTCCGAAACACTGTTCCTGTTCGAACAGGTTGCTGCCCGCAAGCCGGCCGAGGCCGAACTGGCGGTGGGCGAGCAGGTCATGCGGGTGCTGCGCGACCGGCTTGGCGCCGACCTGCTCTATACCCGGGTCGACCTGCTGCCCACGGACGCCGGTCCGGTGTTGATCGAACTCGAACTCATCGAGCCGTCGCTATTTCTCGGCTTCGACGACGACGCGGCCGACCGGTTCGCCAAGGCCATCGCGGTGCGGGCATGACGATCCCCATGCCGATGCCCGCGCAGGAGCGGCTGCGTGCGCTGCAGCGGATGAAGGCCTTCGCTGCCGGACTGCTCGTCCTCGCTGCGATCGTCTTCGTGTTGTGCCGCACGTTGACCGACCACCACGGCGTGTGGGGCTACGTGATGGCGGCGGCCGAGGCCTCGATGGTCGGCGGCCTGGCCGACTGGTTCGCCGTCACTGCGCTGTTCCGTCACCCGTTGGGTCTGCCGATCCCGCACACCGCGATCATCCCGCGCAAGAAGGACGAGATCGGCGGGGGACTGGCCGATTTCGTGAGCGAGCACTTCCTCACCGCGTCGATCGTGGGTGAGCATGTGGCCGCGGCCCGGGTTCCGCAACGCATGGGCGAATGGCTGGCCGATCCGGATCATGCCCGGCTGGTGTCGGCCGAACTGGGCAATGCCGTCGGCGGGATGGCCTCGATCCTGCGCGATGACGAGTTGCGCAACGCCGTCGCCTCTTTTGCTGACAAGCGGCTGCGCGAGCTCGAGGTCTCGCCGCACCTGGCTCGCCTGATCGATGCGATCTGCGACTCAGGTCAACACCAGCTGGCGTTGACCGCCGGGCTGAAGGGGCTGATGAAGTTCCTCGACGAGAACCGCCAGGTGTTCCGCAAGCGACTGGCCGAAGAATCGCCGGAGTGGGTCCCCGAGTGGGTCGACGACCGGGTGTTCGCCAAAGGATTCACTGCGCTGCAGTCCTTCCTCGCCGACGTGGCGGTCGACGAATCACACGAGCTGCGCAAGACGTTCGACACCCAGCTACGGGCGTTCGCCGAGCGGCTGCGCGCTGATCCGAGTCAGGCCGAGAAGATCGAGCGGGCCAAGCTGCAACTGCTTGACCGGCCCGACGTGCGGGAGTGGCTCACGACGCTGTGGACCAACCTGAAGAAGCTCATCGTCGAAGGTGCTGCAGATCCTGACTCGGACCTACGCCGCTCGGTCCAATCACTGACGGTCCGCGCGGGTGAGGCGCTGCGTGACGACGCCGAGCTCGGCGCCAAGATCGACGACCTGCTGCAGCGGATCACCACTCACGTCGTCACGCA
>JBDTXT010000176.1:0-6069 GCA_040006035.1 Pseudonocardiales bacterium
GCGCCGCCACCTCGGCCTCGGTCAGCTTGGCCGTGTTCTTGAACGGCGACAGCCGGGCGGTATGCAGGATCTCGTCGGAGTAGGCGTTGCCGATGCCGGCCAGGAACGTCTGGTCGGTGAGCGCGCCCTTGAGCTGCGCGCGATGCCCGCTCAGCAGTTCGGCGAGCTCAGCCACGGTCAAGGTCATCGGGTCGGGGCCCAGCCGGGCGATGCCTGGCACATCGAGCGGGTCGTTCACGAGATAGACGGCCAGCCGCTTCTGCGTCCCCATCTCGGTGAGGTCGAAGCCGCTCACCGGCCCGTCTGGGAACTCCGGCGCCAGGTGCAGCCGGAAGGCCAGCGGGCTGCGGCCGGGTTTGGGCGGTGCCGGTGGCAGCGAGTCGCGCCACTGCAGCCAACCGCCCCGGGCCAGATGGGTGATCAGGTGCAACCCGTCGACGTCGAGGTCGAGGAACTTGCCGTGCCGGGCGACCCCGGTGACCATGGCGCCGTTGAGCGCCGACAGCGGCGGGTCGAACGTCTTCACCGCGCTGAAGGCTGCGATGTCGGCGCGCACGATCGATCGGCCTACGGCGCGCTCGCGCAGGAACGAGGCGAGGGCCTCGACCTCGGGCAGCTCAGGCATGCGGTCCAGCGTAGGGCTGAAAACACAAATCGGCCCTGGGTGCAGGAACACCCAGGGCCGATTTGGCTGCGCCGGCTAGATCAGCCGAACGCGTGGAAGCGGTACGACGCGCTGGACGGCGTCGAGGAGCCGCTGCCGGAGAACCCGGTGCGAGGGTAGGTGAACTGGCGTGTGCCGGCGTTGTAGTTGAACACCGGTCCGTCGGGTGGCACCGACTGCGAGTAGTAAAGACCGTCTCCAGCGTCGGACGGGTAGGTCAGCGCCGTGCCGCTACCTGCCGGGGTGGAAAGGTCGGATCGCAAGGCGAAAGCCAGCTCTCTGGGCCAACCCTCGCTACCACGACAACACGAAGGGTCTCTGTTGACCCGTCAGGGACGGAAAATGCATCCCCCGACCCGGGCAAGCTAGCGCGAAGTTCACGGCAGGACTAATTGAATGTCGCCCTGTCGCGGATCGCTTCGCCCTATGTCCGGTTATGGGCGCGAAATCATGCACGGAGCGGCTGAGCGCTCAACGCACTGCGTGAACCGGTCCCCTCCGTCGCACGTTCAGGCGGGGAACGGAATTCCGGTGCTGCTGTGGCAGCGGTAGCCGTTCGGGTTCTTGGCCAGGTACTGCTGGTGGTACCCCTCGGCGTAATAGAACTGCCCGGCCGGCGCGATTTCGGTCACGGCCGGTCCGTAGCCGGCGGCCTCGAGCTTGGCCGAATACGCCGCCTTGGCCACCTCGGCTGCATCGCGCTGCGATTCGTCGGTGTAGTAGATCGCCGAGCGGTACTGGGTGCCGATGTCGTTGCCCTGGCGCATGCCCTGTGTCGGGTCGTGCGTCTCGAAGAACTTGCGCAGCAACTGCTCGAAGCTCGTGACCTTGGGGTCAAAGACAACGAGCACGGCCTCCGTGTGCCCGGTCATCCCGGAGCAGACCTCTTCATAGCTCGGGTGCTGGGTGATCCCGCCGGCGTAGCCCACCGCGGTGACCCATACTCCGCCGGTCTCCCAGAAGATCTCTTCGGTACCCCAGAAGCAGCCCGAGCCGAGGATGACGGTCTGCAGCCCGTCCGGGAATGGAGGTGCAATCGCCCGGCCGCTCACGAAATGCGTTGCCGGGACGGCGTATTCGTACTGCCCGCGCCCGGGGAGCGCACGTTCTGGGCTGACGAGTTCGGTCTTGTGCCGGGAGAACAACATGCGCTCACGCTACGAGCGAGTCCGGTTTGCTGCCACTGTGGCGCGGGGCTTGTCCCGAGGACGTAACCTTTCACCATGACGCAGTGGGGTCTGGACACCCTCTTCAATCCAGCCAAGCGGCACATGGACGAAGAGAAGCGGCGCCTGCAGTCGACCCGCGAGGAAATCGGGGACAGCTCCGGTGGCAGGCGCATCGACCTGGAGTCGGGCAAGGTAACGATCAGCCGCGGCCAGTCCAAGGACGACGCCGACGCCGAGTCCGAGTCAGAAACGGCCGAGCTCGTCGACGGCGCAGCCGCCGAGCCGCAGGCCGACGAAGCAGATGACGCGAACGCCAGCGCGTCGAACTGAGCCCAGAAACGCGTGAAGCCCCAGCGGATTGAGATCCGCCGGGGCTTCACGCGCATCAGCCCGTTTCCCGGCGGGCGGGGGTTCCGCCGGAATGCAGACTGAGGTCCGTCAGGACCGACTGGTGAACGGGGGGCGCACCAGCCGGCTCCGAAGGTCCAGCACACGAGGCGATCGGACGACTTCGGTGACTCGCCGGGAAGCTGTTCTCCCGCCGAACCACTGGGTGAAGTTGAACTCTCACCGCGCCCGCTAAAGATGACGTGAGATTCTCGTTAAGTCAAGTCCTACCCGGAAACTGACCGAGATGTGTGCCTCTGTCCGATCTCAGCACCGTCACTGCGCGCCGGCCGCAGCCGGATCCCAGCCGCCGCCGTGCGTGCGCTGGATCAGATCACTTAGCACCGGTCCCACGACCTGCGGGAACCCGGCCACCTGGATGGCGACGCTGAACCGATCACTGGAGACCGCACTGGCCGGATCCCCTGGATCCAGCATCATCCGCTCGCTGAGTGTGAGCACCTGGAAGGAGAGCCCGCGGGCGTTGAGGAACTCGCTGAGCGCGCCGACCTCCTTCTCATCCACCGTCTGCAGGAACACCTGGCCACTGAGCCATCCGGTCATTTCCATGGATGCCATCCTTGCCTATGCCGAATCGCCATCCCTTCGACGATGACACGGCGGTTCTTGAGGTTGGCGAGGGTCGCTACGCGGCTGAGGTCAGTGACCGGTGGAGCCTGGCGAGTGGCCAGGCGAACGGTGGCTACGGCTTGGCCATCTGCCTGCAGGCGTTGCGGGCGCGCTCGGCCTACCCCGATCCGATCGCGGTGTCGGCCAGTTACCTACGGCCCGTCATGCCCGGGCCGGCCGAGGTGATGATCGAGCCGATCCGGTCTGGCCGCCGGCTGTCGGTTGCCCAGGCGCGCCTGATCCAGGACGGCAAGGAGGCATTGCGGGTAGTGGCGAATTTCGCCGATCTCGCCGCCGCTACCGGTCGGACTGACATGCGCAATGCCGCGCCGAAGCTGCCCCCACCGCAGGACTGTGCAGAACTGGCAAGCCAGGCCCAGTTGCCCGCACTCACCCTGGCGCAGCGACTGGAGTACCGCTACCCGCATCTGCCCGGCTGGCGCACCGGGACGCCGGCCGGCCGGCTCGAGGAGGAGTTCTGGATGCGGTTTGCGCCCGATCTGGTGGCCGGCGTGCGCGACGCCGACACCCTGGCGCTGGCGGTGCTGGTCGACATGGGCAGTCCGCCCGTACTCGATCTGGGCGAGTTCGGGTCGACGACGATAGAGCTCACCGTGCACGTGCGCGCCCGGCCGGCACCGGGTTGGCTGGCCTGCCGCGCCTCCACCCGGCATGTCATCGACGGCTTTCACGACGAGGACTTCGAGATCTGGGACGCGACCGGGGCGCTGGTCGCCCAATCACGCCAACTCGCCCTGCTACCGAGGGGGAGTCGGTAGCAGGGCGCAGCTGTGCCGGGCCGGCGTCGGTTAGGTCGACGGCGTGATGTCGACTACCTGGGGGTCGTGGTCGCTCGCCTGGCTGGCGAACTCGGAGTTGACGTGCACGACCTGGTAGTTCACCCCGCGCACACCGTTCGACACCAGGATGTGGTCGAGCACCTGCGAGACACCGTTGAACACGTAGGTGTACTGCTGGTTGAGCGGCAGCGTGCTAATCAGGTCGGTCAGGATCGACGGACCGCTGCCATCAGCCGTACCCGTGCGGACGACGGCCAGCGCCTTGCTGAACTGGAAGTCGTTCAGATCGCCGGCAACGACCACCTGGGCCTTGCTGTCGAGCGCCAGCAGCTTGCCGACGAAGTCGTGCAACACCTGCGCCTGACCCGCGCGCTGGACCGTCGACGACTGCGCCGGGAACTGGAAGCGGCCGTCGGCGCTCTGGTCACCGCCCTTGGAGTTGAAGTGGTTGGCGATGACGAAGACGTCCTTCTCGCCGAAGCGGAACTGGCCCACCAGCGGCTTGCGGCTGTTCGTCCACACCGGGTTGGTGGGATCGACGCGGCCGGGCGACAGGGTGAGCGCCGGCTTGCCGTGGCTCTTCACGACGGTGGTGCCCGTGATGGAGCGGTTCACCGTTGCCGAACCGGCGTCGACGAACGAGACCCGGGCCGGGTTGAACAGGAACGCAACGCGGATGTTGCCGCCCGGCTGGCCGCCGTCCTGGTCGTTTACCGGGTTGATCTCGCGCCAGATGTAGTGCGGGCCACCTGCTGCGGTGATCGCATCGGTCAGCTTCGTCAGCGTTTGGTCGGCGGCGACGACACCGTCGTCCGTCGCACCGGTGTTGTCCTGGATCTCCTCGAGCGTGACGACGTCGGGGCTGGCCAGGTTGGTGACCACGCCCTGCCCGAGGCGCGCGTACTTCGCCGCGGAGTCGCCTGGCGCGAGGTTCTCGACGTTGTACGTCGCGATCGACAACTGGGCGGCACTGCCGGGCGCTGCCACGACGGGGGCCAGACCGTTGTGCTGGACGGTGCCGAGCGTGGTCGCGGCCAGGACGTATCCGCCGAAGCGGGAGTAGTCGACGGGGCCGACGGTGGCGCCGCCGAGGACGTCACCGACGTCGACGTTGGGGTTGGTGCCGTCGACCGCCACCACCTCGAGGCGCCCGGACGGGATGGCGTTGGGGCCGACGATCTCGGTGCCGCCGCGGTAGGTGGCCGCCTGACTGGGCTTGGTGGTGACGAACTGCTCAGCGAAGCTGCTCGACGGGCCCACGACGCGGGCGTCGTCGACCTCGATGCGCATGCCCTCGACCGACTCGTAGAAGTCCAGGGCCGAGCGGGCGGGGGTGATCGGGGTGGACTCGATGTTGCCGCCGCCGAGATCTGGGGCGTAGGTGTCCGGCACCGTCGTCGGGGTGATCACGATCGGTGCCGGGAGCGGGTTGCCGCTGGACAGTTTGATGGTCGTGGCCGTCCCGATCTCGGTGATCGAGAGGTTCGACGTTGAGCTGAGGCTCTCGCCGCTGGACAACGGGTAGAAGTCGGTGACCTTGCCCGAGACGAGGACGCTGTCGCCGACTGCGACCGTGGGGGCAGTGAAGACGAAGATTCCCTCGCTGGTGGCAGGGTTGGCATCCGGCGTCGGGTCCTGCAGCCAGTAGCCCCGGCTCGAGCCGGTCGAGCGCACACCGGTAACGATGCCCGGGACGTTGACGACGCTCTGCGCGTTCTGCGGCGAGATCCAGGTGCTGCCCTGGACGTCGTGGATGCGCAGCGGGCCGGGCTCGCCGCCGGGGGGCGGCTCGCTGCCTGCGTTGGCTGCACCGGGCGTTGGCACGTCGGCAGTGAAGTCGGTGCCGTTGTTGTCGGTGTCGGCGGCGCTGGTGCGCTGGGCCGAAGTGGTGTTCGCCGTCGCCGGCGCGTCTGCCGCGCCTTCGTGCACCACGGCGGTGCCGTAGCCGACGAGGTCGATGATCCTGGCGTCGGCGGCGCAGTCGGCGGCCGTCTTGCAGCTCAGTGCAGTGGTCGAGTTGACCAGCGCGACGGTGCCCGAGGTGCCCGACATGTTGGTGGAGCCGGTGGCCTGGGTGGGCGGCAGGTCGGCGGTCCCGCCGGCGCCGGCCCCCTCACCGATGAGGTAGCGCCCGCCGGTAGGGATCGAGCCGGTCAGCGGGGTGACCGACCAGGTCGTCGTAGCGCCGGGGGTGGCGGAGATGTACTGCACCGACCAGCCCTCGACGCTCTGCGCGGCGGCAGCACGGTTGGCCAACTCGATGAAGTCGTTCTTGAGCGTGGCGCCGCTGTTTCCGCCGCCGCCGTATACCTCATTGACGACCGCGCCGCTCGATGGCGCCGCCGATGCTGCGTTCGTGACGGCCGCGAGGCCGGCAGTGGCCAGCGCCGCGAGAGCGCCGACTGCGATGATGGTGCGG
>JBDTXT010000177.1:0-6042 GCA_040006035.1 Pseudonocardiales bacterium
ATTGAGACCTTTGCCCTCTGGACCGGCTAGGGACCCAACCGAGCGCACTATAAACCTGGTGGCGGGGGGGCCGTGCTGTCGCGGATTACGAGTTCGGTCGCCAGCACGAGGTGCTTGGCCCGCCCGGCCGGTCGTGTCTTCGCTCGTTCGATTGCGCTCAGCAGCGCGAGCACCGCCGCGCGGCCCTTTGCGTCGACGTCCTGGCGCACCGTAGTGAGCGCCGGGCGGATTCGGGCGGCGACGGGGTTGTCGTCGAAGCCCACCACCGAGATGTCGCCAGGCACCTGCAGGCCGGCGTCCTGGATCGCCCGGATTACCCCACTGGCTATGGCGTCGGACAGACACAGGATGGCGGTGGGGCGCTCTTCGCGACCGAGGAGTGTCTGCGCCGCGTCGTAGCCGAGATCGTCCGGGTTGCCGTGCGCCGGCCGACGCAGCAGTGTGGGCTCGATACCGGCAGCACTCAGCGCATCAGTCCAACCCTGCAGCCGTTGCTCCTCCACGTACGCGAGCGGGCCGGCCAACGGCGCGGTCACGACACCGAACTCACCGCCGTAGCCAGAGGTCACGATCGCCACCCGGCTATGCCCCAGTTCGACGATGTGCTGCCCGGCGCGGCGCGCTCCGAGCTGGTCGTCGATGTTGACGCTGGCGATGCCCGGCGCCGGGGCTTGATCGACGAACACCATGGGCAGACGTCTGCGCATCAACCAGCCGACCGCAGTCGAATGCGGATTGCACGAATACACGAGGGCACCGTCCATGGCGACATCCCGCGCCGGCACCCGGCCCTCCTTGGGCGCGGCGGAGAGCAGGGTGAGGGCCAATCCCGTCGGCGCCAGCTCGTCGGCGATCCCGGCGAGGAACGCCATCGCCACCTCGTCGGTGAGTGCGTAGGTCAGCGTGTCGGACAACAGCAGCCCGATCGCGCTGGCGGTTCCGCTGGCCAGCGATCGAGCGGTCGGGTCGGGCCCGACGTAGCCGAGCTTGTCGGCGACAGCCAAGATCTCGTCACGAAGCTTGGCCGAGAGCTGATCCGGCCGCGAGAACGCGTTGGAGACCGTCATCCGGCTCACACCTACGTGATCGGCGACGGTCTGCAACGTGACTCGACCCATGTGAACGCTCCGCTCAGATTTCCGGCCCTCAGCGTAGGGCCGCGCTGCGGCGCCCGGCCGGCACCGGCGCCACGGCGTCGGCCGCGTGCCGCAAAGCCCCAGCCACGGCCTTGCGCGTGCGTGCGAAAGCCGGGACCGTCTTTATGTGCTCCACGGTCGGGGCGTAGGGCAGGGCACTGTGAATCTCTTGGGTGTTCGCCCGCTCCGAGAGGATCAGTGCGATCTGCAGCGAGTCCATGACAACTCCATTCCGTCGATGTTCTGTACCGCTACAGTACCTGGCCTGTCTGTACCGGTCAAGTTATTTGCTGTACCGGTCCAGTGGGTACCACCACGTTACGTCGTCCCTCACGAGACCGAATCGGGGAGGACGACTTCGACGGTCGTGCCGTCGCCGAGCCGAGAGCGCACTGAGATGCGCCCGCCCAACAGTTGAACGCGTTCGTACATCCCGGTCAGGCCGTACTGCGACGCAGCGGTGCGGCCGGGGAGCAGGCTCGACATGGGTCCGGGCGCGTCGAACCCGCGGCCGTCGTCGCTGACCCGCAGCACGACCGACCGCCCGCGCTTGACCAGACTCACCAGCGCCCTGGCCGCCTCGGCATGCTTGACGACGTTCTGAACGGCTTCCTGCGCAATACGGAACAGTGCGGCCTCGACATGCGCTGGCAGCTCTATGTCCTGGGCGTCGACCTCGACCTGGACGGTGGGGATGGCGCGCGCCATGCTGACCAGCCCCGCCGCCAGCCCCAGGTCTTCCAGGACCGGGCTGTGCAGCCCCGCGATCGCGTTGCGGGCCTCGGCAAAGGCAAGGTCGGCCGCCCGGCGTGCTGCGCGCACCTGCTCACTCACGTAGTCGTAGTCCCGCTCGGTCAGCGCGACCTCGGCCGCGGACAGGTGGAAAGCCAGGCTGGCCAGCGCTTGGGTCACGCCGTCGTGCAGGTCGCCGGCCACTCGGCGCCGCTCACCCTCCTGGGCACCCACCGTTGCGGTGACGAGGCGCTCCCACCTGTCTTCGAAGTCGCCGAGGCTGGCCGCCGTGCGCCACAGTTGCATGCGCAGGCCGACGAGGTCGGCCACCTGTTGCGCGGCGTCGATCTCGATGGCGGTGAACTCCCGTCGGACCAGGCTGTGCACCGCGAGCACGGCCGTGCAGCCACCGTGTGGCGAACGGGCCGGCACGCACAACCGGGAAACCAGCTGGCCGGGTTGCAGCCCGAGGAGATCACGGTGCACCAGGTTGCGCGGGTTGTCATCGACTAGGACGGCGGGGATCAGGTCGGCTGCGACCCGGCCCGTGACGCCGAAGCCGCTGGGCATCCGCAACGGCTCGGCCGGCGCCGGCCTGTCCGGGAACGTGGCGGCGATGACGAGCTCACCGCTCGCTTCGATCTGATAGGCCAAGCAGCCGTCGGCCGACAATGTCTCGGTCAGCAGCCGAGCAACGCCGGCGAGCATGACCGGCAGCGACGGTTCGCGAGTGACCAGCCGCCCGGCCGCGGCGAGCAGTTCCTGCTGATCGGCCGCGATGTTCAATGGAACAGGCCTTCGCGCAGCGCCGAAGCCACCGCACCGCCCCGGTCGTTGACGTCGAGCTTGCGATAGACCCCACGCAGATGGGTCTTCACGGTGTCGTCGCTGACCACGAGCCGAGCTGCGATCGCCTTGTTCGACATGCCCCCGACCAGCAGCGCCAGTACCTCGCTCTCGCGCTGGGTCAGCCCGAGCCGGGCGCCGGGCCAGAACTCGCCGCTCTGCAGGTGGGCTGCCGACGCTGCCACCCGACCCGCCAGCGTGGGATCGATGACGATCTCGCCCTCGCAGACGTTCTCCAGGTGCCGCACCAATTCGTGCGCGTCGACGCGCTTGAGCAGGTAGCCGGAGGCGCCGACCCGCAACGCCTGGTACAGGTATTGCTCATCGTCGTAAACGGTCAGGAACACGACCTTCGCCTGGGGGTCGACCTTGCGGATTGCCGTACACACGTCCAAGCCACTGCCTTGGCGCAGCCGTACATCGCACAGCACGACGTCGGGATGATCGGCGCTCACCGCCGCCACTGCCTCGGCCGCCTCGGTGGCCGTGCCGATGACCTCGACCTTGTCGGCGAACCGGGAAAGCATGGCCTGCAGGCCTTGCAACACCATTTCGTGGTCGTCGACCAGCAGAACGCGCATGGGCTTCCGCATCGCCCCACATTAGTGGCATTCGGCGCCATGATCAGCTTCACTAAACACGGAGATCACCCGGACAACCACCCGTGCGGGTGAGACGCGGGCGGCGTCACGTCCATAGCGTCAAAACGCGGCGGGAATCGGACTGCCTGCACCCCAGACCGGCCGCGAGGAGCGCATGTGCCTGACAAGCAGATCAGGATGACGCGCTCTCGGTTGCCTGATGCAGCCCGCCCGCGGCCGGTGATGCTCGCCATCGGCGGGGACAGCGCTTCGGGCAAGACCACCCTGGCCACCGGCTTGGTCGAGGCGATCGGCGCCGAGCGGTGCACCGCCATCTGCATCGATGACTATCACCGCTTCGATCGGGCCGAGCGAAAGGGACTGCCGTTCACCCCGCTGCATCCGGACTGCAACTACGTCGACATCATCGAGCAGCATCTGCAGATGCTGGCGACCGGCCAACCTATCCTGAAGCCGGTTTATGACCACAGCACAGGCACCTTCACCCGACCGCAGTACGTCGAGCCGCGTCAGTTCGTCATCATCGAGGGACTGCTCTCACTGTTCACCAAGCTGTCGCGAGCCTGTTTCGACATCAGCGTGTTCCTCGATCCCCCGGAGGAGATCCGGCACGCCTGGAAGTTCAAACGGGACACGAGCGAGCGGGGTTACACCCACGAGCAGGTCGAGGCCGACCTGGTGCGTCGGGAGCCGGAGTCCACGGAGTTCATCCGCCCGCAACGCCGCCATGCCGACATCGTCGTCCGGTTCGCGCCGGAGCCGACCCGAAACGATCCGCCGGACACGCCGCTGTCAGCTGAACTGCTCCTGCGCCCGACGATCCAGCATCCGCCGCTGAGCCACGTCCTGACCGACGACCATCGCACTGCCATGCACCTGAAGATCATCCGTGACAACGACGGCACTCCGGTCGACTGCTTGCACGTGCACGGCCACGCCAACCATGACGAGATCCAGCTGCTGCAGCACGAGATCTGGGCCGGCGTGGCCGACAAACGTGAGCTGCCCGAAGATCTGGGCTCGGTCGGCCCAGGCGAGCGCAGCGAACCGCTCGCCATGACGCAGTTGTTGTTGCTCTACCACCTCGTGCAAGAGGTCTACCAAGGTTGAGCCAGACCAATCGCCGCAGGGCCGACATCACGGGATGTTTGCGGGTGATTCGACCAACCCGTTGCTTCACCCGATCAGGCGACGCACGCGCGATCTCAAAGTCGGAAAGATCACCTGTAAAAAGCCACCGTATCAAGTGCGCTTTGCCACGGTCTCAACGTTAGGAGACGCCGTGATCAGAAAGGCCAGTCTCAGCGTCATACTCCTCGTCGGCGTCATCTGGGTCGTTGCGACGTTCATGTTCAACGTCTGACGAGGCGCCGGAAAGCCCGTATTTACTGGCCTGTGAACCCCTGGTTAGGCCTTCTGGTGCACGACTGGTGCACATGAGAGCGCCGACGCCAACAGATCGGCCGCCGCGACCCGCGTACGGTCCTCCGCAGTCGGCCAGAGATGCGAATACGTGCCGAGGGTCGTCGTCGCCGACATGTGTCCTAGCGCGCGCTGCACGGTCACCACGTCACAGCCAGCCGCGATCAGACCCGAGGCGTAGAAGTGCCGTAAGTCATGCAGGCGCACGCCGTCGAGCCCCGCGGCCTGCCTGGCCTTTCGCCACCAGTGGCCGACCGTGTTCTGATCCGGAGGGTTGCCGCCCTCGCCCCAAAACAGCCACGCGGCCGGATCACTCCCGATCGCCTGGCTCTCGACATGTCGAGCGAGAATCAGCACCAGATCGTCGGGAAGGTACACGGTGCGTTCGCTGCCGTACTTCGGCGGCCGGATCTCGACCTGGCTGCCACCCAGGCGCTGAACCTGTCGCTGCACGGCCAGCGTGCGCCGAAGGAAGTCCACGTCACCGAGCTGGACCCCGGCCACCTCACCGAGACGCAAACCCCCGAACGCGCACAACCCGAGCGGCCTCACTGACGAGTTCCTGGGCGAGGTCGCGGGCGCCTACGTCGCGGCCGTCCAGCGCGGAGAGAACCCAGCTCCCGTACTCGCTGCCCAAGCAGGGGTTAGCCCGCGCACAGTCCACGCATGGATCGCAGAGGCTCGAGACCGCGGCATCATGCCGCGCGGATCTCGCGGAAAGGTCGGCTAATGGCGAGATCCACAGAGATCCGCTGGCATTAACGTGGCGACCGCATTCGCCGCCGCCCTGACCACGAGCACTTTCTACGCAAAGGCAGCGGGCCAAGTAAGCGCAATCACCAGCACAAGGTTCTTGCCGCCGACGCACATCGTTATGCACCCGAGACGCTGGGCCTGGTTGCTAAGTCAGGTTGACTCGCAGGGACGGCCGCTAGCAGTCCCCACCGGCAGCGGCCCGAACAATGCGCTGGGCGATAGGCGACGCCGCAAACGCCTACGGCGCCACCGGGTTCAGCTTCATGGGCCTTTCCGTGATCGTGTCCGCGATGATCCGCACCGCAGTCGGCACCTGGACCGGAAGACCAAGTCATCCTCTACCGCGCGTCCGATATTCTGTTGTACGAAAATGTGACGGGATGCCCACCGAATTGCGCTTCGAGCATTTGGTGTGCTTCCGTCTGCTCTGTTCCCATCAGTTTCCTCCTTTCTCTCAACGAGTTTTTGGCTTCCCTTCAGATTGCCCCAAAAAAGGCTTGACATAGAGAGTCTTTCGTGGGGACTCCCTGCTTGTTTTCAGTTCAATC
>JBDTXT010000178.1:0-6030 GCA_040006035.1 Pseudonocardiales bacterium
GACATGGTCGGGATCGACATGATCTGGTAGTTGCGGGCGATGCCCGGGTTCTCGTCAATGTTCACCTTGACGATCGTGATCTTCTCCGCGTATTCGCCGGCGATCTCCTCCAGCACTGGAGCGACCTGGCGGCAGGGTCCGCACCACTCCGCCCAGAAGTCGACGAGTACCGGGCCTTCGGCCTGGAGTACGTCCACGTCAAAGCTCGCGTCGGTGACTGCCTTGGTGTTGTTGCCCATGGTGTTCTCCTGCTCCTGGTGGGGTTACTGCCTACAACGTCGGGCCGGGGCCCCTGATTCCGTGGCTCAGACGGCGCCCGCCGCGCCGGCCAACTCGGCGTCGGTGGCCCGGGTGCCCCGGGCATCGGCCATGGTGGCCAGGTACCGCTCGGCGTCCAGGGAAGCCTGGCAGCCGGTGCCCGCTGCCGTGACGGCCTGGCGATAGACGTGATCGACCAGATCGCCGGCGGCGAACACGCCGTCGAGTTTGGTGCGGGTGCCCACCGTGGTGACGACGTAGCCGTCGGCGTCGAGATCGACCTGGCCCGCGACGAGTTCGCTACGGGGTTCGTGACCGACCGCGATGAACAGACCACCGACGGGCAGATCACGCTCCTCGCCAGTGACGGTGTCGCGCAACCGCAGCCCGGTCACTGCGTTGTCGCCCGCGATATCGACGACGCCGGAGTTCCAGGCCCAGTGGATCTTCGGGTTCGCCTCGGCGCGCTCAGCCATGATGCGGCTGGCCCGAAGGGTGTCGCGGCGGTGGATGACGGTGACGGACTTGGCGAAGCGGGTCAGGAACGTCGCCTCCTCCATAGCTGTGTCACCGCCGCCGACAACCGCAATGTCCTTATCACGGAAGAAGAATCCATCGCAAGTGGCACACCACGACACACCGTGGCCGGACAGTTCGTCCTCGCGGGCAAGGCCCAGCTTGCGATACGCCGACCCCATGGCCAGGATCACCGCGTCGGCGGTGTACTCGTCGGTGTGGGTGCGCACCATCTTGACCGGGCCGGTGAGGTCGACCTCGACGACGTCGTCGCTCACCAACTCGGCACCGAATCGCTCGGCCTGGGTGCGGATCATGGCCATCAGTTCCGGGCCCATGATGCCCTGCGGGAACCCGGGGTAGTTCTCGACGTCGGTGGTGTTCATCAACGCGCCGCCGTACTGCGAGCCCTCGAAGACCAGCGGGGCGAGGTCGGCCCGCGCGCTATAGAGCGCCGCGGTATAGCCGGCAGGTCCTGAGCCGATGACGATGACCTCGCGGTGCTTCGCGGTGCCGGGGTTGTTCTGATCGGTCACGGGACCTCTTTCGGTTGTCTGCGTACCTGCCAAAACGATCCTAGAGAGCACCGGATTCCCATGTCGGGTGTGTCGCAGGGTCATCCAATGGGCGGCCGAAAATCGTGGACGACCTGCTCCAACCGGGTCACGGCCGAAGCCGGGCCAGGCAACCCGGCGACCTCGTCCCGGATCTGCTCCGCGGCGGAGCGGTAACCGCGGCGGTGCAGCACCATGTCCGCGGCCGCCCGCACGTCGACGGGGGTGCAGTGCAGTGCGTCCAGCACTACACCGAGGCCGAGTTCGGCGCAGCGTGCCGCGTTCGCGGGCTGGTCGGCGCCCATCGGGAGCAGGACGGTCGGCAGTCCGGCCGCGAGAGTGGCGGCCAGCGTGCCCGACCCGCCATGGCTCACGACGAGGTCGCAGCGCGGCATCAGGTAGCGCTGGGGCAGGTAGGACTCGATGTGCACGTTCGGTGGCTGGCGGCCGAACACGCTCGCGTCGAGTTCGCGCCCGACAGTGACGATCAGATTGACCGGCAACTCGCCTAGACCGTCGAGCACCCGGGTGAACAGGTCCCCGGATTCCATGTTGAAGACGGTGCCGAGGGTGAAGTAGATGGTCGGCACCGCGGGCAGGGTGTCCAGCCAGGCTGGGCAGTCGCCGCCCGAATGGGTGTCGGGCACGGCCGGGCGGAACGAATGGGCGGTACTCGGCAGCGGGGCGGCCGGGTCGCGGAACGACGGCGCGAACGGCGAGAGAACCAGATGCCGGCTCAGCATCTTCAACTGCGGGTCCGGTGCCAGGTCGTGCGCGGAACGCAACTCGCTCAACGCGGTGCTGAGCAACGCAGGGCGCACGAACGTCCCGGATGCGTTGACCAGGACGATGGCGTGCGGCACGCCGGCCCGCTCGGCGGCAATCATCGCCCCGAAGTCCACCTCGTCGCAGACGATAACCGCGGGTGCCCACGAAGCGCACAGCACAAGAACACTGGCGACCCGGGCCTGGGCGCACCGGCCTGCGTAGAAGTCGCGAAGCACCTCGTCCTCGTGGGCCAGATCCACCTCGACGAGCGGCGCGATCGCGGTTAGTCCAGCACTGCTCAGCTCCGGGTCGTCGAACGTCTCGAAGCCCTGGGCACGCAACCGGGCCGTGGCCGACGCGCCGCCCGCGAAGGCAACCGTGTGCCCGGCTGCCCGAGCGGCCAAGGCAACCGGGACGAGCGGCTCGGCGTGGCCGCTCCCACCGGCAAACGTGAACAGGATGCGCATGGGCTAGCGCCCACGGCCGAGCGCGACGAGTTGCTTCACCTCGGGAATCCGCATCTGCCAGGCGACGGCCGCGAACACCACGAGCCCCACCACGCCGCCGACCACCAGACCGGTGCCGGCCCCGGCGCGGCCATGGCCGAGCGCGTTCTCAATGGCGACGAGCACCGCATACGCGGCCGCTGCGCCGACGGCGCTCGCGAACCCGACCCGTACCGACGTCGCGACGACCGATCGCATGCCCAGCCGTCCGAGCCGCCTCGTGAGCAGGATGTGCCCGACGACCGCACCCACTACGTAGGACAGCGACGTGGAGATGTTCAGCCACTCGACGGCATGGGCCACCGGGTGCTTGTTCGTGTCGGTGCCCTTGGGTGCCTGAAAGATCTCGTTGGTCACCAGGACGAGCACCACTTTCGTGACGACCATCGAAATGTTGATCAACGTCGGCGTCTTCCCGTCGCGCAGCGCGTAGAAGACGCGCAACTGCAGCATCACGATGGCGAACGGCACCAGGCCGAAGGCCGACAGCGCGAGGGACGAACCGATGAGCTCAGCCCCGTCCAGCGTCGAGCGGCCGTGGGCGAACAGCGTCACCGCGAGAGGGATGCCGAGCACCATCAGCAGCCCGGTGATCGGGAGCAGAGCGGCGGCCGACAGCCGCGAGCCCATCGTCAGATCCTCGACGACGGCGGCGTTGTCGCCGCGCACCGCGGCGCGTGACATCCGCGGCATGATCGCAGTGAGCAGCGACACGACGAGGATGCCGTAAGGCATCTGGAACAGCAGGTCGGCCTGCGCGAAGATCGTCAGGCCGCCGTTGCTGACACCGATCTTCTGGATGACGGCCACTCCGACCTGACTGGCCAGGACGTAGGCGAGAACCCAGCCCGCCAGCGAGCCGACCTCCCTCATCCGGCCCAACTCGTTCGGGCGGGCGCGAAAGCGCCATTGCCAGCGGAAGCCGACCCTGCGCAGCGCAGGGACCAGCACCATCGCCTGCGCCGCGATACCGAGCGTGGTGCCCAGACCGAGGACCAGGATCTGGGGTGTCGTCATATTGCCGGGGTTCAGTGTCTTAGGCCCGGGTAGCAACCAGAAAATCAGCACCGTGAAGATCATGATGACGTTGTTGAGTACCGGCGCCCAGGCACCCGGCCGGTAGACGTGCTTGATGTTCAGTACCGCCATGAACATCGCGCCGAGGCCGTAGAAGAAGATCTCCGGCAGGAGCAGTGTGGCGAACAGGGTCGTCAGCCCTCGCTGGGCACCCGGCGGGACGAACGCACCGGCGATCAACGGAGCAGCAGCGACCGCCAGCAGGGTGAACACGCCGAGCACCGCGACCGCGATGGAGAGCAGTCGCTGCGTGTAGCCGACACCGTCGTCCTCGTCCTGGGACTGGGCATGAACCAGCAAGGGGATGAGCACGCTGGACAGGACCCCACCGAGCAACAGCTCGTACACCATGTTGGGGAACGTGTTGCCCGCGCTGTAGGAGTTGCCGACGGCGCCGACGCCGAGCGCCGCAACGATGAGCACACTGCGCAGGAAGCCCGTGATGCGGCTGGCCAGGCTGGCGATCGCCATGCTCCGGCTGTTGGCGAGCAGGCCGGCAGTGCCCTCGTCGGGCTGCGCGGCTGGCGCCTCGCGTACGCCGTCGGGTGGTGCCGCCGCTGTGCCTCGCGCGGCGTCGATCGTTGCCGCGGCCGGCTTCGCGCCGGGACGTCGCCCGCGCTTGCCGACGTAGGTGGGCGAGCTCCACTGCGGCTCGTGCGGCGTGGCCGGCACCTCGGCCCAGCCAGTGAAGAAGACCGACGAGATGGGGTCGGCCTCAGTGAAGGTCCGCGGTTCGAACATCGCCCCGTCGGAGTAGAGCGATGTTTTGCTCCAGTCGCCGTCGGGCGTGGTCACGGTGCGATCACAGGCGGTTCGGTACCCGGTGCCGCGGTCGGATTGCGCAGCCTGCGGATCAACCGGATCAACAGCGCGAGGACGAGCACCGCGGCCGCGGAAATGGTGATGATGACGCCGATGGTGCCCAGCGCGGTGCTGTGCACGGACAGCCTCACCGCAGCGCCCAGTTGGACGGCCCCGTTGGGGGTGTACAGCGTTGCTTGCACGACAAAGCGGCCAGTGCGTTCGACGTGGGTCGGCAGGTGCAACGGCAGGCTGGCGCCGGCCGCAATGGTCAACACTCCGGGGTCGTCGGCCGAGAAGCCCGGCAGACCGTTCGCCGAGACCACGCGGACCCGGACCGAAACCGCGACGTTCAGGTCGTTCTTGATCGTCACCGGCAGTGGGGAGTTCCGCGAGGCCAGCGTGTAGGTGCCGCTGGACGGTTTCAGGATGTGCACGCCCGACTCGATGGCGTCGATGCGCTTGCTGAGCCGCGCCGCAAATCCGACAGCGGCCCGGGGATCACTCCGCCAACCGTTGGACTCCGCCCGCTGCACCGCCGCCGGCAGTGAACCCAGCAAGGTGTCGGCGTCACTCGAATTGAGCATCGTGCTCAGCGCCGGAACGACTCGCGTGAGATCTAGCGCGGCCCTGATCGTCTGGGCGGGCAGGGTCGCTGCGCTGGGCGCCGGCGCCACCAACAGGCCGTGATCGGCCGGTTCGACGGCGGGCGGGCGAGCCGCGTTCAGGGCAAGCGAGCTCGACCAGAACACCCGCGCTGTGTCGCGGAGCGCCTGCACTGCGGTTTCAGAGGGATCGATCCGCCGCGGGGCAACGATGGCGACGTAGTGGGACTTGGTGCCGTCCTGCACGGCCCGGACGGCAAGCTCGGACACCAGCTTGGGCAGGTCGGCGAGTCCGGTGCCGCCGACAGAGAGCACCGGCGCCACGAAACGCTGGATGTTGCTGCTGGTGATCGCGGCGAGCACCGGCCCGGCCGGTGTCTGCAGCGAGGCCAGCGCATTGCGGGTGCTGTCGCGCGTGACGCCGCGCAGCGCATCGTCGCTGAGGATGACCGAACGCGCGCCCTGGTGCACGACCGTACTGAGAGTGTCGGCGCTGAGCACACCGTCGGCCGGCCACGCGACCATCGTCGAGACGGGATAGCCACCGAGTGCGGCGGTGACCCGCGTGTTCGCGGCCTCGCTGAGATCCGCGTTCCAGGCCAGGCCGTTGCGCGTGAGCGACTCGATGTCGGGGTCGGCTGGGGGCGTGAAGTCTACTTCGAGCTTCGGATTCGCGGCCAGCGCCGCCCGTAACCGAGCGAGCCACTTGGTGGCCGCCGCGGTGCCGGTGCCGTCCACCGGCTTGCCGTCGACCTCGTACGTGTACGGTCCGGCGCTCATGACGGCGAGCTCGTCTATGAGTTCAGGATCGATCACGAGGGTCATGGCGACCTGCCTCCCGGCGGTCTCGATGACATGTAGGACGCGGTCCAGCCGGCCGCCGTCGACCAAAGCGGCCAGCTTGTCGTCGGTGAAGACGGTGTCACCCGTGAGCCGGTGCGGCCG
>JBDTXT010000179.1:0-5989 GCA_040006035.1 Pseudonocardiales bacterium
CCTCGCCGCGGGCCGAGCCGATGCCCATCAGGGCGGAGCCGGCGTTGGCCATCACGGACTTGACGTCGGCGAAGTCGAGGTTGATCAGGCCGGGGGTCGTGATCAGGTCGGTGATGCCCTGGACGCCCGACAGCAGCACCTGGTCGGCGGACTTGAAAGCGTCGAGCACGCTGACCTGTTTGTCGGAGATCTGCAGGAGCCGGTCGTTGGGAATCACGATCAGGGTGTCGACCTCGTCGCGCAGCTGGGCGATGCCCTCCTCGGCCTGCATGGCTCGCCTGCGGCCTTCGAAACCGAACGGCCGGGTGACCACCCCGATGGTCAGCGCACCGAGCTGCTTGGCGACGCTCGCCACGATCGGCGCGCCCCCGGTCCCGGTGCCGCCGCCCTCGCCCGCGGTCACGAACACCATGTCGGCGCCCTTGAGCACCTCTTCGATCTCGTCGCGGTGGTCCGCAGCGGCCTGCCGGCCGGTATTCGGGTCGGCTCCGGCGCCCAGCCCGCGGGTGAGGTCGCGGCCGATGTCGAGCTTGACGTCGGCGTCGCTCATCAGCAGCGCCTGAGCGTCGGTGTTGACCGCGATGAACTCGACGCCCTTGAGCCCGACCTCGATCATCCGGTTGACAGCATTGACGCCGCCACCGCCGATACCGACGACTTTGATGACGGCCAAATAGTTCTGAGGTGCAGCCACGAGCGGAGGCCTTTCTGCGTGCGACTGTCGCGTCCGGTGCTGCGGGGAAGGCACCGCCGGGCGTGACTGGGGGGAAGGAACCGCAGTTGTGGTGATCACTCTCACCGTCAACTTGACAGTTAGAGTTATGTCAACCTGTAGTTGTGGTCGGCACTTTATTCGCCGGTCTCCGGACAGGTCAAGCCGCTGGGGACATTCGACGTCGCCGTTTTCACGGCGTGACTTTCCGGCCCGCTCAGCGCACTGCCGGCGTCTCCGGCGCACGCACGTCGTACGACGCGTGCGGCGTCACGAGGAGCGCCGTGAGGACCGCCGCCTTCCGGTCGGAGCGGTCCGCACTGCCCCACTGGACCCGCGTGCCGTCGGTGAAGACCAGTTCGACCTGCTCGCTGGATGCGACCAGAAGCCGGGCGGTCCGCGCCCTGACCGGGGCCGGCAGCGCCACAGCTACGGTCAATGCCGCGGTCACCAGCGGCCGCCGGGCTTCGGCCGTGTCGGGCAGGTCGGCGGCAGTCAAGGTGACCGGCAGCAGTCCTTCGGGCGCCGTGGGCAACCGCTCGATCTCGGCTGCACCGCTGTCGACGATGAGCGGGTTTCCCACCGGCACGGTGACGACTGCAACCGGCAGGCGTTCGCTGATCGTGATGCGCACATTCCGCGGCCACTGACGGGAGACAGAGACTGTGCGCACCCGCGGCAGGGCAGCCACCCGGCCCCGCACCGCGGCTAGGTCGAGCTTCCACATCGGGGCCCGGGCGGGCACGGCGGCGGCCGCGAGCACCTCCACGATCGGCTGCCGCTTGGCCCCGGTCACCTCGACCGTCCGCACCCGCAGCAGCGAGGACCTGCCAACCAGGACGAGAGCCGCTGCGATGAGTACGACGACCGCCCCGGCCGCGAGCCAGCGTCCCCGCTTGCGCCGGCGCTCGCTTCGCGCACGCTGCGCAAACCGCTGCGCCGTCTCTCGGCCGGCCACCAGCGCCCTGTCAGACCGGGGCATCGCCAACCTCCGCACTGAAGTCGCCGACGACCCGCACCTCGGGTTGCAGCAGCGGGCCTCCGGATTCGTGCACGACCCGGCGCATGTGCGTGATGAGGCCGTAGACGTCGGCAGCCCGGCAGGGCGGGTTGACGACGATGAAGTTGGCGTGCCGCTCGCTGACCTGGGCACCGCCCCGCCGCATCGCCTTCAAGCCGGCCGCATCGACCAGCCGGCCGGCCGAGTCGTTCCCCGGGTTGGTGAATACCGACCCGCAGTTCCGCTGCCGCAGGGGCTGGGTCGCCCGGCGCCACGCCCGCAGCCCGTCGAGCCTTGCTCGGATCGCATCAGGATGGTCCGCGGCGAGCAGCCATTTCGCCCCGATGACGATGGCTCGCGCGGGCAGTTCCGAGTGCCGGTAGCCGAAGTTGAGTTCGTGGCTGTGCACCCAGGCTGCCGGCGCGGCCCCAGGCATGGCCAGCCGGACCGAGAGCAGATGCCGCGCAGTGTCGCCGCCGTGCGCGCCGGCGTTCATCCGCACCGAACCTCCGAGGGTCGCCGGGATTCCGGCTGCGAACTCCAGTCCGGTCAGTCCCTGAGTGGCAGTCCAGGCAGCCAGCGCCGGCATCGAGACACCGCCTCCCGCAGTCACCGCCAGCCCGTCGCGCGTAAACGCCTTGAAGCCGGCGCCCAGCCGCACAGCCAGTCCAGGCCAGCCACTGTCGGCGATCAGCAGATTGGAGCCGCGTCCGAGAATGAGCAGCGGGACCGACCCCGGCGCGATTCCGCTGAGCGCGCGCATCAGCACCGCGACCTGCGGGTCGTCGGCGATTTCCGCAAAGAACCGAGCCGGGCCGCCGACACCGAGCGTCGTCCAGGGCCCGAGCGGCTGCTCCTCAGCGACGTGTACGCCGCCCGCGCGCAGTTCGCCCGCCACCGCGGCGAGCGCGCCGGCGTCCGCGGAAGGGCTCCAGGCCAGCGGGTCGTACCTCGTCACGCGCCTCCCCGGTCCGCGAGCGCGGCAAGCACTTCCGGCGCCAATTGGGTCACATCGCCGGCCCCGAGCGTCAGGATGACATCGCCCGGCCTGGCGCGCCGCGCCAGTTCGGCTGGCACCGCGCGCAGCGACGGTTCGAAGGCGACCTGGCCGACCGCGAGCGGCACCGCTATCGCGACTGCTGCGCCGGTCGCGCCCGGGATCGGGTCCTCGCCCGCGGCGTAGACCTCCATGACCACGACTTCGTCGGCGCCTCCGAGCGCTGCACCCAGCGCGCCGGCGAACGCGGCCGTGCGCGAGTAGCGGTGCGGCTGGAACGCGACGACCAGCCGCCCGGTGCCTGCCACCTCGCGGGCGGCCGCGAGCGTCGCGGCGATCTCCGTCGGATGGTGTGCGTAGTCGTCGTAGACCCGGACCCCGCCGGCTTCCCCGCGGAAGTCGAACCGGCGGCGTACGCCGACGTAGCGGCTCAGGCCGGCGCGCAATTCCGCCTCCGGCAAGCCGAGTTCGATGCCGGTGGCGAGGGCCGCGGCGGCATTGAGCACGTTGTGCCGGCCCGGCACCGCCAGCTGAACGCCGCCGAGCCGCCGGCCGCGGTCGACGACCTCGAACGAACTCCCCATGCCGTCGAGCACCACGTTGTCGATGCGCAGGTCCGCGTTTTCGCTCTCGCCGTAGGTGCGCACCCGGACCGGGGCCAGTTCCGCCAGCTTGGCCGCACCCGGGTCGTCCGCGCACAGGACCACGAACCCGTCCGCGTCGATGCGGTCGAGGAACTCGACGAAGGCCCGATCAACTGCTGCCGCGTCGCCGTAGTGGTCGAGGTGGTCCGCTTCGACGTTGGTGATGATGGCGGCGTACGGAGCGAGCAGCAGGAATGATCCGTCGCTCTCGTCGGCCTCTGCCACGAACAGGTCCCCTCCGCCGTGGTGCGCGTTGGAGCCCGCCTCATTGAGATCGCCGCCGATTGCGAAGGACGGATCGGCGCCGCAGTACTGCAGCGCGATCGTCAGCATCGAGGTAGTCGTGGTCTTGCCGTGCGTGCCCGCTACGGCCACCCCGCGCCGGTCCGCCATGACGCCGGCGAGAGCCGCAGCCCGTGGTATCACTGGGATTGCGCGGCGAGTCGCCTCGACGACCTCATTGTTGTCGGCGCGGATCGCACTCGAAACCACGACCGTCTGCGCGTCGCCGACATGCGTCGCATCGTGCCCGACGTAGACCACGCCACCGAGGGCCCGCAGAGCGGCGAGCCCACGGGAATCCTTGGCGTCGCTGCCGGAGACCGCCACCCCGCGCGAGAGCAGGATCCGCGCGATGCCACTCATGCCGGCACCGCCGATGCCGACGAAGTGCACCCGGGCGGTATCGGGCGGCAGTGACTGCGCCGTTGTCGTCTGCTGCCCGGTTGTCATCACGGCACACCCGCCACGTCCAGCACCAGCGCCATCAACGCCGCATCGGCGTTCGGGCGCCCCAGGTTCTTTGCCGCCTGAGACATCGCAGCCAGTCGCGGCCGGTCGACGAGCAGGGGTACGACGGTCGCCTCGACCCAGCGCGCGTCGAGATCGGCGTCCAGCACCATGAGTGCGCCCCCGGCCGCGACGGCCGGAGCCGCGTTGAGGCGCTGCTCGCCGTTGCCGGCCGCAAAGGGGACGAACACTGCCGGCAAACCGACGGCGTTCATCTCGGCGCAGGTCGTCGCCCCGGCCCGGCACAACGCGACGTCGGCGGCGGCGTAGGCCAGGTCCATCCGGTCCAGGTAAGGCACGGCCACGTAGTTGGGGACGTTGGCGACGTCCGCGCGCACCGCCTCGATGTTGGCGGCGCCCGTCGAGTGCAGCACCTGTGCACCGGCGGCCGCCAGCGCCTGCGCGGCGCCCGTGATCGCGGCGTTGATGCGCTGGGCCCCCTGCGAGCCGCCGAAGACCAGCAGCGTCGGGCGGTCGGGGTCGAGGCCGAATTCGCTGCGCGCGGCCGCGCGGCCGGCGGCTCGATCGAGATCGGCGATCACCCGGCGGATGGGTAGTCCGGTCACCACCGCGTGCGGTAGCGAACCCGCGTCGTAGGTCACCGCGACTTTCGCCGCGAAGCGGGCGCCGACCCGGTTGGCGAGTCCAGGCTTCGCGTTTGCCTCGTGCACGACGATCGGAATCCTCCTGCGCCGGGCGGCCAGGTAGGCCGGCAGCGCGACGTAGCCGCCGAAGCCGACGACCACGTCCGCACGCCTGTTGCGTAAATGCTCGCTGGTCTCGCGGACAGCAGACAGCAACCGCACCGGCACCCGGAACATGTCGGCGGAAACCTTGCGGGGCAAGGGAACCGCGGGAATCAGATCGAGCTGATAGCCGCGCGCAGGCACCAGTCGCATCTCCAGCCCACGCTCGGTGCCGAGCGCTGTGACTGTGATCGCGGCATCGTGTGCGCGCAGTGCGTCAGCCAAGGACAGCGCCGGCTCGACATGTCCCGCCGTGCCACCGCCCGCGAGTACGACGTTCACGGCTGGCTCGGCGCGCGGCGGCGCCGCCGGCGGGTCCGGGCCGACGCGGGACCCGACGGTGCGGGTCCGAAGCCGTAGTACCGAGCGGCCCAGCGCACGGTCTTCTGCACAGGCCCGGCGCCCCGCGCCGCAAGCGCCTCGGCGGCCCCTGGCTCGCGGCGGGCGAACGACGCCAGCATGCCGAGCGCGAACAGGGTCGGCACGAGCGCGGAGCCACCAAAACTGATCAGTGGTAAGGGAATTCCGGTGATGGGCACCAGGCCGACCACTGCTCCCATGTTGATGATCGCCTGGGCAAGCAGCCAGATCGTGACCGCAGCCGCGGCGAAGCGGCTGAACGGATCGGCCGACCTGGTGGCGATGCGGACCCCGACGTAGGCGAGCAACGCGAAGAGCGCCACCACGATCAGGGTGCCGAGCAGCCCGAGTTCCTCGCCGATGATGGCGAAGATGAAGTCGGTGTGGCCGTTGGGGAGGATGCCCCACTTCTGCCTGCTGTTGCCGAGGCCGAGACCGAACCAGCCGCCCTGCGCAATGCCGATCCTTCCCTGGATCGCCTGCATCCCTTTGCCCAGCGGGGCTTTCTCGGGGTGCAGCCAGTACTGCAGCCGGTCCAGGCGATAGGACTCGGTCACCGCCACCACGGCACTGAACGACACGAGGATCGCGAAGAAGGCGGCGAACTGCCGGCCCGGCACACCCGCCACCCACAGCAACGCGACCAGGATGCACAGCACCACCAGGGTCGTGCCCATGTCCGGTTCGAGCATGACCAGGCTCACGATCACCGTCGTGACCGGCACCAGGGGGATGTAGAGG
>JBDTXT010000180.1:0-5983 GCA_040006035.1 Pseudonocardiales bacterium
TTGCCGACGGCTTCGAGCTGGTACTGGATCTCAGCGCGTCGCAGGGCTGCGAGCTCGTTGATGCCCGCGACGCAACGCGGTATCTCGACCTGTTCACCTTCTTCGCCTCCTCGGCGCTGGGCATGAACCACCCGGGCCTGACCGAGGACACCGACTTCCTGCTCGAACTGGCCAATGTTGCCGTCAACAAGCCGAGCAACTCCGACATCTACACCGTGCCCATGGCGCGCTTCGTCGAGACGTTCGCGCGCGTGTTGGGCGATCCGGCGCTGCCGCACCTGTTTTTCGTCGACGGCGGCGGACTGGCCGTCGAGAATGCGCTCAAGGTCGCCTTCGACTGGAAGAGCCGCTGGAATGAAGCGCACGGGCTCGACCCCGTCCTGGGCACCAAAGTGCTGCACCTGGAGAACGCGTTCCACGGTCGCACCGGCTACACGATGTCGCTCACGAACACCGACCCCACCAAGGTGGCCCGGTTCCCCAAGTTCACCTGGCCCCGCATCCCGGCACCGTCGATCAACGGCACGCCCGACGTCGAGGCGGCCGAGAAGGCTGCCCTCGCCGCCGCCCGGACCGCCTTCGAGGACAACCCCGCCGATGTCGCCTGTTTCATCATGGAGCCGATCCAGGGCGAGGGCGGCGACAACCACTTCCGGCCCGAGTTCCTGCAAGCCATGCAGGCAATGTGCCGCGAGTTCGACGCACTGTTCATCGTCGACGAGGTGCAGACCGGTGTGGGCCTGACCGGCACCGCCTGGGCCTACCAGCAGCTCGGCGTCACGCCGGACGTCGTCGCGTTCGGCAAGAAGGCGCAGGTGTGCGGGATCATGGCCGGCGGGCGGGTCGACGAGGTGCCGCAGAACGTCTTCGCCGTGTCGTCGCGGATCAACTCGACGTGGGGCGGAAATCTCACAGACATGGTCCGCGCTCGCCGCATCTTCGAGGTGATCGAGGCCGACGGGCTGATTGAGCGGGCGGGGGTGCTCGGCGCACACCTGCTGGACGGGCTCAACACCCTGGCCGACAAGCACGACGTGGTGTCCGAGGTGCGTGGCCGCGGCCTGATGTGCGCGTTCACCCTGCCCACCGCCGAACTGCGCAATACCGTGATCACGCGGCTGCGTGAGGACGAGCGGGTGCTGGTGCTCGGGTGTGGCACGTCGAGCCTGCGCTTTCGTCCGGCGCTGATCGTCACGGCCGACGAGCTTGATCGCGCGCTGGCGGCGATCGACCGCGTGCTGAGCGCACTGGCCTGACGTCGATGCGTTTCTGGAGCGCCGGCGAGCTTCGGGCTGCCTTCGCGCAGCTCATGGCGGCGACCTATGGCCGCGAGGTGCCGGCCTACAACACGCTGGTCGACGTCGCGGCGGCGGTGAATGCCGACGTGCTGACCCTGCAGGGTGCGTCGGCCGAGCGACTCGGCTCGATCGGCCGGGTGAGCGCCGAACGGCACGGCGCGATCCGGGTCGGCACGCCCGCGGAACTGCGCGAGGTGGCCCGGGTGTTCGGCGCGCTCGGCATGTGCCCGGTCGGCTTCTACGATCTGCGCGACGCCCGATCGGCGGTGCCCGTGATCAGCACCGCGTTCCGGCCCACCGATTCCGGTGAACTGGCGGCCAACCCGTTCCGGATGTTCACCTCGATGCTTGTCACCGACGACCGGCGGTTCTTCTCCGCCGACCTGCAAGGTCGGCTCGACGCGTTCCTGGCCCGGCGCACGCTGTTTCCTGCCGAATTGATCACCTTGTCCGACAAGGCAATTCTCGCCGACGGCCTGGTCGACGATGATGCCGAGAGGTTCTTGAAGCTCGCCACTGCCGCATTCGCGCTCGCGGCCGAGCCGGTCGACCAGGCGTGGTACGCCGAGCTCGAAGCAGTCTCGGCCGTAGCGGCCGACATCGGCGGAGTGACCTCGACGCACATCAATCATCTGACCCCACGCGTGCTCGACATCGATGAGCTGTACCGGCGGATGTCCGCACACGGCATCAAGATGATCGACTCGATCCAGGGGCCACCGCGCTGGGATGGTCCGGACGTGCTGCTGCGGCAGACTTCGTTCCGGGCGCTGGCTGAGCAGCGACTGTTCCGCGGGGCGGACGGATCGGTCGCACCCGGGTCGCTGCGGGTGCGTTTCGGCGAGGTCGAGGCACGCGGTATCGCGCTGACGCCGGCCGGCCGCGACCACTATGACTCGATGATGGCCGAGATCGACCGGGTGGTGGCCGGCTCACCCGGCGCGCTACGCGAGGACGTTGCGGCGACCGTTTGGGCGCGCAACCTGCCTTCGTCCGAGCTGGGACTGCTGCGCGAAGGGCTCGGCTTCTTCACCTACTCGGTCGCTGACTCCAGCGCCTTCGTACGGGGCGCCGACCCCGTTGCCCTGGTGCAGGCCGGTGCGCTGAGGGCCGAGCCGATCGTGTACGAGGACTTCCTGCCCCGCTCGGCCGCTGGCATCTTCCAGTCCAATCTCAGCACCGAGACCACCTGGGACGCCGCCCAGCGGGGCACCCGCCGCGACGCCGGTTGGCTCTCCGACGTGCTCGGCGAGCAGGTTCCCGACCCCACCGACCTCTACGCCGCCCAGCAGGCGAAGTCGCTGGATCGGGCGCTAGCCCGCCTCCGATTAACCTCGCCCGGATGAGGGGCGGATCGCGTTGTCGGTGGCGGTGGGCAGGCTGCGGCGATGAGCACCCGGTCCTTCTCCATCGCACCCAAGGGGCCGTTCTCGCTACGCGAGTCGGCGCTGTTCGGTTTCGGCCAGCGGATGCGCCCCGCCGGCATCGGTTCGCAGGAACCCTCGTTCGACGGCGTCATGCGGCTGGCGTTCTGCCTCGACGGCTACCTCGACCAGGTCGGCGTCGAGGTGCGCCAGGACGACGACGGCGTGCACTGCGGGGTGCACGGCAGCGCTGACCTGGCAGCCGTCAAGCATCAGGTGGAGCGAATGCTCTCTCTCGATCACGACGCGACAAGCTTCGCCGAGGTGGGCGAGCGCGATCCGGTCATCCACCGGCTGCAGCGGGCCGCGCCGGGGCTGCGGCCCCCGCTGTTCTACTCCCCGTACGAAGCCGCCGTCTGGTCGGTCTTGAGCGCGCGCCGCTCCGGCTGGCAGATGTCGCAGGTGCGAGCCGCGCTCAGCGAGGCGCACGGAGCGAGCTTCGAGCTGGCCGGCGAACGGTTGGCCGCGTTGCCCACGCCGCACCAACTGCTGGCAGTCGGGGCCTTCCCTGGTATCGAGGAGCCGCGGCTGGCACGGATGCACGGTGTGGCTGAGGCGGCGAGCGAAGGCCGGCTCGACGCCGCCCGGCTGCGTGAGCTGGGCCCCGACGCCGCGATGGCCGAGGTACAACGCATCAAGGGCATCGGGCCCTTCTATGCCGGGCTGATCGCGATCCGCGCCACTGGGTTCACCGACGTGCTCCCGGTCGATGAGCCGAAGGCTTTAGAGATCGCGCGGCGCCTGTACGACCTGCCCGCCACCCCGACCGCACGGGAGTTCGAGGTGATCGCGCAACCGTGGAAGCCGTGGCGCACCTGGGCCACCGTGCTGCTTCGCTCGGCCGGCAACCGCGTTTGACCGAGCCGGTTCGGTGAGCCTCTGCCGCGTTTATGTCCTTGGGTGGCCGCAGGTCACGTTGCTGTGCGCACGTGGCCGAGCAGGATGGCCAGGCGCCGATGTGCCCGGACGCTGCGCGATTTCACGGCGTCGAGCGGTAGCGCCAACTGGCCGGCGATCTCGGCCGGGGTCAGCTCGCTTCGCTGTTGCAGACGGATCAGTTCACGATCTTCGACGGGAAGGTCTTGCAGAGCTCGCCGGACCTCCCACACTGCATAGGTCTGCTCCCGAGACGGGAGCGAACGGCCTGGTGCCGGATCGGGAACCCCGGGGGCTTCGGCCGTGCGCCGGTGCCGTTCGCGGTGATCGACGTCGATAGCGACGCGGTGTGCGATGGTTGCCATGCGCAATCCGGGCGGTCCGGAGCTGCCGTCGGATTCGGCTTCCCGGAAGGCATGCACGAACGCCTGCTCAACCGCGTCCTCGGCCAGGGCGACATTGCCCAGAACCCGGTAAGCCACGGCGTACACCAGCCGGCCATAGGTCTGGTACGTGTCCCGGATCGCCGCCGGGTCTCTTGCGGCAACGCGTGCCACGTCAGGGTGTTGGTCGTTCATCAGGCTCCGGGGGAGGCGGTCAATCAGCAACCGGTAGTCGCTGGTGTCAACCTGCGCCTAATCGCGCCGCCGGGCATCCGTGCCGAGCACTGATCCGAAAAGTCCGTGACGAGTACGGATTCCGTCACCCGCGCTCACCCCGCCGTAGGGGCAAGCTCAACACAGTGGCTGGACCTCGCGGGCGATGAAGCCGACGAATTCTTCCAAGTCCTCGTCCGCGGTCGGCTGCAGGATCACCGCGTCCGCACCGGCCGCGGCCCAGCGTCGGATCCCGGCTGCGATCTGGGCGGCGTCGCCGCTGATCGCGACGTCCTGAGCCGGGTCAAGCGACCACGACCGCAGCTCGGCCGCCAGCCGGTTGGCCGCGTCGGGCCCCGTGGCTGCGACGACGTACACGATGAGGGTGTGCCGGCCGCCGCGGCCGGCGGCGCTGCGAGCCGCGTCGACCTCGCTGCGTATCCGACGAACCGTCTCAGGCGTCGTCCCGCCGGTGAGCAGCGTGCCGTCGGCGAGCTCAGCGCTGAGCGCGACCGTGCGTGGCCCGACCGCTCCGAGGATGAGCGGTGGCACCTGGCTGGGCGGCCAGTCGAGGGTGACGCCGTCGAGGTGGACGTAGCGGCCGTGCATGGTCACGCTCTCGCCGTCGAGCAGCGATCGCAGCGCGACGGCGTACTCGCGCAGCAACGTCATGGGCGAGTCGGCTTGTGCGCCGACCTGAGCCATCCATTCCTGGACGCCGTGCCCGATACCCACCTCGATCCGACCGGGGAACAGGCGGGCAACCGTAGCGACCTCCATCGCCGTGAGGGCCACGTTGCGCAACGGCGCCGGCAGCAGGCCGATGCCCACCCGCAACCGCGGCGTCCAGGCGAGCGCGGCGGTGGCGGCTGAGACGCCAGCCTCGTAGAAGCAGTCCTCCCACAGCCACAGCTCGTCCAGGCCGGCCGCGTCGGCCACCATTGCCACAGACTGCAGCCGCTCCGGAGGCAGTTGCGGGCGGAACACGACGCCGACCCGAGGTCTGCTCATCGGGTCGCCGGCGGCGCAGTGGACGAGACGAGGCGTCGGGCGGCGTCCTCGATGTCGGTCTCGCTGAGCAGCACCAGGTTCGCCGCGTCGCCCAGTGGGACGAAGCTGTCGCGGCTGGCCACGCGGGCAATGCGCCCGGTGAATTCGTGCTCGACCAGCGCGGTTATCACGCCCTCACCCACGCCCCCGGCGTGCCTGGTCTCGTCGGCGATGAGCACCCGTCCCGTGGCCGCGGCCTCGCGCAGCAGATCGTCGACAGGCAGCGGATTGAGCCAACGTAGGTCGAGGACTCTGGCCTGAATCCCTTGCCCAGCAAGGCGTTTCGCGACCCGCAGGCTCATTCGCACCCCATTGCCGAACGTGACGATGGTGAGGTCGGTGCCCTCGCCATGGGTGCGCGCCGACCCGATCGGCACGTGCAGGTCGGGGGAGTAGTGCCCGAGCCAGCCGCGGTCGCCGGCGGCATGCAGGTCGCGCTCGTGGTAGAGCGCGATGGGTTCGAGGAAGACCGAGACCTGAGCGTCGGTCACCGCCGCCGCGAGGCACGTCCGCAGCATCGGACCGGCATCCTCCGGACGAGCCGGCAGCGCCACCACCAGGCCGGGGATGTCGCGCAGCACGGCGACTGCGTCGTCGTTGTGGAAGTGCCCGCCGAACCCCTTCTGATAACCCAGGCCGGCCACCCGCACGACCATCGGATTGCCGAACGTGCCGTTGGCGAAAAAGCGCAGGCTGGCCGCCTCGCCGCGCAGCTGGTCCTCGGCGTTGTGCAGGTAGG
>JBDTXT010000181.1:0-5965 GCA_040006035.1 Pseudonocardiales bacterium
CGAGCGCGGCCTCCGGATTGCGCAGGGTGTCGACGCGCCGGTGCAGCGAGATGAATGCGTCCTGGACGACGTCCTCGGCGCTGGACACGTCATCGACGAGCAGCACCGCGAGCCGGACCAGCGCATGCCAATGCGTCTCGTACAGGGCGGGAATATCGGCGCGGTCGGAGACAGCCACAACATCGGCCATCTGCCGGGGCACGTCCTCTCTGCGGGCTTCGGTCAACAACGCTGTCACGTTATTGGTCGCACAGCGCTGACCCGAGGTTGGCCGCCGCCGCCCACAACATTAACCAAACGACGAATTAACCCTGCCAGGCGTGCGTGACACCGACTACGGCCAACGGGCCGCCGGACTGCGGCCCGTACTTGACCTGCCACATCGGGCCAGTGGTGTCCAGGCCGCCGGCCGCCGTACCGCCCGAGCACTGCAAGTTGAGCGACACACCGTCGACGCTGTGCACGGTGCCGCCGGAGGCCACGCAGCGCACACCATTGGCCAGTTGCAGCGCCCAGGGGTTGGCTGCGTGGCCGACGGGGGGCGTGATCGGCAGCGGGGCGGTGAGGGTGACCACCAGGGCGCCGGACCATGGGTCGGGCAGGCAGGCGACGGTGGTGGGCTTGGCCGGCTGGGGTGGGGTGAAGCACGGATCGGCAATGTCGTTGCCCACCAGGCAGCGATAGACGCCGGGGACGGCGACCACGATTGACCCGGTCCAGCACTGGCCGGTGGCGTGGCCGGTCACCACGACCGTCAGCGCGCCTGCTGAGGAGTACGGCGTGAACTTGCTGACGGCGGTCGCGTTGGGTGATTGGGTAGCCGGACGGCGGGCGGCCTGCGTCGATCGGGATGGGCCGCTGCAGGCGGCCAGCGCGATGCCGAGCAGCGCGATCGCGATTGCGATTGGGGCGCGACGGTGCCGACGGCACCGATGGTGGCGACTGCCCCGGATCACACTGCACCCACTCCCATGACCAGAAGACGCGGTGGGCGGGAGAATCGTTTCTCGTCTGCGGCGAGTCGGCGATAACGATCTGATCAATCGGCTCGCCCGTGCGACCGTTACGGGCGGATGGCGGTCCAGAAGTAGTAGGTGCCGCGCTGCGGATCGCCGGCGCCGCCACGGATACCGTGGACAACGCGGTCGGTGTTCGCGCCGGCGTTGCCCTCGACGGTGTCGAAGTGCCCGTCCGGGAACACCCGGCTGACGATGCCGGTGTGGTGGCCGTCGTGGCACAGGAAGATGTCGCCGACGCGTGGCTTGGTGAACAGCTGGTGGTGAGCCCGCGCGTAGTTGATCGCGTCCGGGCAGTACTGGAAGCCCTTGCCCTTCGGACCGTCGATGCTAGGTAGCCGGTTGCCGGAATGCGCGAACACCCACGACACGAACTGGGCGCACCACTGGTCACCGTTGTTGCCGTACCAGGCCCCGTACTTGGTGCGGTTGTTGCCGCCGTCGTTCGCGTGCTGCGTCTTCGCGAGGTCCAGCATCTTCTTGATCCGCGCGCTGCGCGAATGGCCGCCGACCGGCGTGCTGCCCTTGCCCGAGCCCTTCGGCTTGGTGATGCCCGGCTTGTCGAAGCCGAACCCGCGTAGGCCGCCCGGGCCGTCGGCACCCAGTATTTGATCGCGGAACCTGCTCACCCAGGACGCGACGTCGACCAGCCCCTGAGCCGCGTGTTGCGCGCCGTACTTGCCGGTCAGCGCCTCCTCGAGGCCGCGGCGAGCCAGGTTGAACCGGGCCGGGTCAGGGACCACCTGCCCGCCGGACACCAGCGCGTCCAGTTCGGCGATGTGGCGGGTCATGCCCCGGACGATGTAGGCCGTGGTGTCGGCTTCGCTGTTGACCTGGGAGATCACCTCGGCGAGCTCGCTCGGGTGCACGACCAGTCGCTGCTTGGAGCCTGACCCGTGGCCCCCATGGCCCCCGTGGCCCCCGTGGCCACCGTGGCCACCGCTGCCCGCGAACGCCCCGGACTGGATGGCGTGGGAGATGCTCTGCGCGGCAGCGATTCGCGCGCCTCGCGCCGCGCCGGACGAGCGCTCGAACTGCTTGTCCCACACGGTGGCGGCCGCGGCCGGGTCGTGGGTCTGCTTCAGTGAACTCAGCGCGCCCGACTCGGGCCCTTTCAGTTCGTGCCACATGAAGCCCAGCTGGATCGCGAGGCTGGTCTCCTTACCGCCGTGCGAGGACGCGTAGTGCTGCAGTGCGGTTCGGCGACCGCCCTCCCACTGGGCGATGCCGATCGCGCCTTCGGCATGATTGCTGGCCGTCGGGCTGAACCCGGATTCGATCTTGAGATTGCCCATGACGCCGGCGATCTGGGCCGGCGTCAGCCCCTTGTTCTTGAGGAAGTGGTAGATCTCCGATTCATTGCTCACGCGCTCGCCGCCTTAGCCATGGTGTCGATCTCGGCCACCAGGTCGGCCGGTTCAACCGGCGTGAACGTAGTGACGGCCAATTCGCTGTCGAGGTCGGCGGCCTGGACGACCCAGGTTCCGCAAGCCGCGCTGACCCAGGCGATGCGCTCGAGCGCGATGCCGTCATCGTCGACCGGGCAGGCAAGGCTGAGTCGGCCGACCGTTCGCTCAGGGTCGATCAGTGCTTCGGCCAGGAAGAGTCCGCGTTCGCCGAGCAGTCGGTTCACGTCGTCGTAGCGCCTCTCGGCGAGCAGTTCGTCTAGCTTCGCGTGCTCGGCCAAGCCCACTTCGACCACGGCACCGGTGCCCGCCACCACCGGCTGCGCCGCAGTCAACGCCTCGCTGATCACCGCGACGTCATCGAGGCACCAGATGTCGTGGGAGCGCTCGCGCAGCACCCGGAGCTGGCCGGCCGCATCGCGGACCTCGGCGCAGCGCAGCCGCGCACCAAGGCCGCTGTCCAGTTCGAGTTCGTGCACCGAGGCAGGCATGCGCAGCGCGTCGAGTGCATCGGCAAGAGCCGCGCTGAGCTCAATGGCGAGCGGCTCGGCCGCACCAGGTGTGGCCAGCTCGCGGGCCACCAGCGATCGCGCTGCCGCAGCGTCGGCCCCGAGATCATCAGTCGCAAATACGTCGAGCACGGTGGGCAGGCCCGCGCCGATGACCGCCGCGGCGACCCGCAGCTCGTCCACGCTCAGGATCATCATGAGGGCGCCTCAGCCCGCCATGACCCGACGGTGGACATCGGTCCAGGCGGTGTCCCAGCGGGGCGGCAGTTCAGTCATGCCGCGCTTGGCCAGGAAGCTGACAGGGTCGCTCGAGTGCCGCAGCTTGTCCAGGACCTCGTTCTGCAGCCGATCAAGGCGGCGGCGCTCGTCGTGCGCGTCGTGCGCGCTCGTCCGCAGCCGGGTGCCGACCTGGGTCAGCTGGTCCGCGGCGCTCAGCAGGCTGTGCAGCTGCTCACCGAGCCGCTGACCATACGCGTGGCGGGCCTTGCCCTGCCACTTCAGCCCGTCAGCCTGCCGGCGCAGCACATCGTGCGCATGGTGCAGGGTGCGGACCTCGAACTCGACGTGGCGCGCCACCTCGTCAAGATCATCACCCGAGACGATCTGCGGCATCACGTCCTCCAGTCCGTCACCGGCCCGCCTGATGAAATCCTTACCAGTCTGGAATGCCGGGACTGTCCCGTAAATCGGAAGGGTTCCCCACTTGGGTGCGGAGACCCCGTCTGATCAGGGAATAGCGGTGTTACGGCCAGACGCAGCTGAGTGGCTCCGAATAGCTCGCGCCCGCGACCGGTGCTCCCACACTGATGTAGTAGCGATGGTCGCTGCCGCTCGGGAACACCCCACTGCGGTACATCATCGTCGTGCCGCCCGGGCAACTGCCCATCGTCATCATGACCGTCTTGGGACCATCCCAGAGAGTCCCGCCACTTGTGTAGGGGGCCCCGGATTTGGAATAGAAGTGGTTGACGCTGTAGCCCTCGCAACGCGCCGCACCGCCGACGCAGAAGTAACTGTTCACGGCGCGCTGCGATCCGTCGGGGAACACGGTTCCCGGCCGGTAGGCGTACCCGACGTGTGCGCTGCCGGCGCCGTAGCCGGCCGGGGTTCCATCCGCCACGAAACCCAATTTGTAGACCGGCTCGCCGCTGTCGACCTGGAAGGTGGCGATCTCTTCGGCCTGGACCGGCGAGTAGTGATAGGTGACCGTCGAGCCGAGGGGCAGTGGCGTCCCCGCGGGTTGGTCCTGGCTCATGACCACGTGGAACTGCGGGCCGACCAATCCCGGGGCGTCGCCACACACATAGCCGGAAGCCTGGATCTGCCCGCAGCCCGCGTCCTTGTCGCCGCCGGTGACATTGGGTACGAGGTTGTCGGTGCGGAACCGGGTGATCTGGACGGCGGCCACCACGTCGTAGTCGCCGGTGGCCGGAGTCTGGCTCTCGACGGTGCCCGCGGCGGCCGGGTTGGCGCCCGGGTAGCTCCCGTCGACGAGTGTGCAGGTCAGGCCCGGGGTCGCCTGGCACGCAGCCAGCGCCGCGTTTGCATCGCCGGTGAAGGTCGGGACGTGCACCTTGCCGTTGTAGACGGTCAGCGCGACCGAAGCGTTCGCTGGGGTGGGCACGCTGGGCAGCGGGTTCTGCACGTAGACCTGCCCGGCCTGAGCTGCGGTCGGGGCGGTGTTGCCCGTCTGGGTCGCGCAGTTGGGCTTGGTGGTGGTGCCGTTGACCGTCAGCGTGTAGTTGGCGATCAACGCCGCACAGGAGCCTGCACCGGCCTGGTTGGTGAAGTCCGGCATCTGGAAGGTGTCGGGATAGCTGATCGTCACCTCGGCGCCACTGTTGGCCTTGCTGCCGGAGGCAGGGTTCACGCCGTCGACAATGCCGAATGCCTCCGGTGTGCTGGCCGGGACCGGGAGCGGCGACGCCTGCAGCTTGCACGTCAGCTGCGCTGCGACGACGGCGGCGCACGCCTCGTCGGGCGTGCTGCCGACCAGGTTGTTGGGCACGACGAGCTGGCCGAGATAGGTGACCACGACCTGGCTGCCGACCTCGACCTGCGAGCCGCCGCCGGGCACTGTGTCGACGACGTCGCCGGTGTTGCCGGACTTGCCATTCGCGTCGACAGCCACCGGTGCACAGTGCAGTTGCAGCGCTTCGATCTGCGCGCATGCATCGACATAGTTGGTGTTCGGGCCGAAGCTCGGCACCACGACCTTCTTCGGTGGCGTCACCGGAGGGACAACCGGAATCGGCGTACCGGGGCTCGGGGTGATCGTGACCGGGTTCGGGATGGGCGTGCTGTGGCCACCCGGGTTCGGCTTGGGGATCGTCGTGGCCGGCGGAGTGTTGGTCTTCGGCGTCTTAGGCGTCGTAGTCTTCGGCGTCTTGGTGGGCTTGGCGTCCGGGTCCTCGACGCCCTTGCCGGTGCCCTTGTCGATCCGGGTCAACACGCCCGCGGAGTCGACGGCCACCATGCGCTGGCTGAACTGGTCGTTGGCCCAGACCCGGCCACCGGAGACGAACAGCGCGAACGTCGGCGTCGAGCCGGGCACGTCGACCGACTTCTGCAGCTGGCCGGTGTCTTCGTTCGCGACGAGCAGGCGGTGGTTGGTGTAGTCGGGGATGTAGACACGACCACCCAACTCGACCGGGCGGCCCAACGTGGCCGAATCCGAGTGCAGCGCGATGTTCTGGGTTGCTCCAGTGTTGGCATCGATGAGCAGCAGGACGTCGTGTTCGATGGCAAGCACGTGATCGCCCGCACCTTGGGGTGACCCGGCGATCACATTGGCGTCCAAGCCTTCGGGCTTGGCCAAGGTCCGCGGCTGGTCGCCGTCGAGCGCGAGCACTTCGCCGGCCGAGGTGATGAGGAAGCAGTGCCCGCCGGCCGAGGTCAGGGTGCCGCCCGCACCGTCGGTGATCGGCATGCGATGCACAGACAGGTCGGTGCCGACGCGGACGACGACGCCGTCCTTGGTGAGCACGATGACGCTGCCGTCGGGACCTGGCGCCGCGTCGGCCAGCCCCGCGCT
>JBDTXT010000182.1:0-5918 GCA_040006035.1 Pseudonocardiales bacterium
CCGATGCCGAACTGGTGTGGGTGCAGGAGGAGCCGGCCAACCAGGGTGGCTGGCCATTCATGGCGCTCAACCTGCCCGAGCACCTCGATGGCCGCCCGCTCCTGCGGGTATCTCGCAAGGCGTCGGCGTCACCGGCTGTCGGTTCGGTGCGCATCCACGAGGCCCAGCAGCGCGAGATCGTCGCGTCTGCCTTCGCCTGAGTCGGCCCATGCCGCAACCGATCCGCTGGGGGATCCTCGGCGCGGGCTGGATCGCCGGATATGTCGCGCCGGACATCGCCGCCTGCGCGGACAGCGTGCTCGCGGCGGTCGCCGCCCGCGATGGCGAGCGCGCAGCCGCGTTCGCCGCCAAGCACGGCGTCAACCGCTCCTACGGCTCCTACCGTGAGCTCGTCGAGGATCCCGATCTAGACGTCATCTACGTCGCGACCACCCATGCACAGCACCACGAACACGCGCTGCTCGCACTGCAGGCCGGTAAGCCGGTGCTGGTCGAGAAGGCGTTCACCCTCAACGCGCGGCAGGCCCGCGATGTAGTGGCTGTCGCGCGAGAGCGTCACCTGTTCTGCATGGAGGCGATGTGGATGCGCTTCAACCCGCTCGTCGTGCAGGCGCACCGCCTCGTCCGCGAGGGGCGGATCGGCGAACTCGTCAATGTCCGGGCCGACTACTCGAAGCGCTTTGACTTCGACGCCGGCCACCGGCTGTTCGACCTGACCGTCGGTGGTGGCGCCTTGCTGGATCTGGGCGTATATCCGCTGACGTTCGCGTGGTTGTTTCTCGGCCAGCCCGACGCGGTGCAGGCCTACGGGGTGCTCTCGCCCACCGGCTCGGACGCGACGGCATCCCTGCAGTGCTCCTACGCCTCCGGACGGGTGGCGCAGATCCACACCAGTGCCGTCCGGGAGAGTCCGCTCGGCGCGCTCGTGGTCGGCACGGCGGGGTGGATTCAGGTCCAGAGCCCGCTGCACCTGCCGGCTTCGATGACGATCCATACGGCCGAGGGTGATGAGGTCGTCACTGGCCAGATGCCCGGCAACGGCTACCGCCTCGAGGTGGCCGAGGTCGAGCGGTGCCTGCGCGCCGGTGAACTCGAGAGCCCCATTGTGCCGCTCGACGAAACCGTTGCCATTCTCGAGACCATCGACGAGGCCCGCCGGCAGATCGGCGTTGACTACCCGGCGGACGATCCGACGAACAGCGAGTGAGCCATGTACTTCACCGACCGCGGCATCGAAGAACTCATCGAACGGCGTGGCGAGGAGCAGGTGAGCCTCGAGTGGCTGGCGCAGCAACTGCAGAGCTATGTCGACGCCTATCCCGACTTCGAGGTCCCCATCGACCGCTTCGCCACCTGGCTCGCCCGAGCCTCGGATGATGACGAGGACTGAGACGTCAATGGGCGCCGGCGAGGATCTCTCGCCGGCGCCCATCGAGACGCTCTCAGTGGTGGTCGTTCTTGCGACCCTCCGCTATCGAGATCGCGCCGAGCGCTGCCAGGGCAATAAGCACCAGGGCCGCACCTGCTCCAGTTCCGGTGATCATGGGTTCTCCTCTCACGCGGAAACGATATTTACGAAACCCACGGTAACTGTTACTTTGCGACAACAAATTTAAGGCTGGGTGGATTCTCGGTAAACAGGCCCGAGGTGGGGCGTGACCGGCACCACGGTCGCCTTCCACGAGGAACACCTGCCGGACCATCGGGCCCGCGCTGCGCAAGGGTTACTAGACCTAGGTGCTCGACGAACCTCGAATCAGCCAACCGCTAGTTCACCCAGGGTCGGGACTTCGTCGCTGCGTACTCCTCCCGGCCGCGTCTTCACGTCAAATAGCGGCATGAAGATGTGCACGAGTGGGCCGATGGCGAGGGCGAAGACGACCGTGCCGATGCCGACGGTGCCGCCGAGCAGCCATCCTGTGACCAGGACGGTGAGTTCCAGGCTGGTCCGGGTCAGCCGGATGGAGCGGCCGGTGCGACGCGCCAGGCCCGTCATCAGGCCGTCGCGGGGTCCGGGACCGAGGTTAGCGCCGATGTACATACCGGTCGCGACCCCGCAGAGCAGCACGCCACCGAGCATGTCAGCCACCCGCCACGGCATCGCGTGAACCCGCGGCAGCCACATCAGGGACAGATTCATCGACACCCCGATGAGCACGACGTTGCTGATCGTGCCGAAGCCGGGACGCTGGCGCAGCGGGATCCAGAGCAGCAGCACGGCCGCGCCGACGAGGATCAACGTCGTGCCGATGGCCAGGCCCAGGTGGCCGGCGAGGCCTTGGTGCAGCACATCCCAGGGATCCAGGCCGAGCCCAGAGCGGACCTGGAGCGCGCCGGACAGGCCGTAGAGAAGCAGTCCAATAAAGAGTTGAATCACACGACGCGACAATCTGTTCCAGGCCATATCCGCCACTATGCCAGGCCAACTTCGCATCATTCTCCGGCCATTCTGCGGCAAGTGGCGTGCCAAGCATGCCAATCACGTGACACTATGGGGCATGGCACCAACCTCGCGACTCAGCGGTCGCGCCCTGGCAGCGCTCCTTCCTGACCTGCGCACCCTGCCCGGCCCGGTCTACGCCGCGCTCAGCGACGGCATCACCGCGCTGGTCCTCGACGGGCGCGTCGCCACCGAAATCCGGCTACCGTCCGAGCGTGAACTCGCGCTCGCGCTGCACGTCAGCCGGGCGACCGTCACGGCAGCCTACGACGCACTGCGAGCCGACGGATTTCTCGCAAGCCGAACCGGGTCGGGCAGCTTTGTCACCGTCCCGGTGAGCGCGCGGGGGCACGCCTCGCGGCGACGCTGGAGCACCGGCGGCAGCGACGCGCCCGACGTGATCGACCTGTCGTGTGCCGCGCTGCCGGCGCCGCCTGGCGTGCTCGAGGCCGCGCTCGCTGCCGCGGCCGCGCAGCTCACGCCGTTCACGCGCAGCGACGGATACGACCCGTCTGGTCTGCCCGCCCTGCGCGAATCGGTGGCAGCGCGCTTCACCGCGCGGGGTGTCGCGACCAGCCCAGACCAGGTCCTGATCACCAACGGGGCCTTGCACGCGCTCGACCTGCTGCTGCGCCTGCTGATCGGCCCTGGCGATCGGGTGCTCACCGAACTGCCCACCTATTCCGGCGCGCTCGACGCGGTGCGCGGCAATAACGCCCGGGTGGTGCCCGTCCCGATGGCCGCAGCCGGCGGCTGGCAGGTCGAGCTGATCCGCGCCACCCTGCGCCAGACCTCGCCCCGATTGGCCTACCTGACGCCGGACTTCCACAATCCGACCGGGGCGCTCATCGACGAGTCGGCGCGACGCGACGTGTTCCGTACCGCTCGGCAGACCGGCACGACCGTCATTGTCGACGAGTCCTTCGTCGAGCTCGGCTTCACCCCGGGCGTCCGGGCCAGCGCCGCCATCGACCCATCTGTCATCAGCCTCGGCTCGCTGTCCAAGCCGGTGTGGGGCGGTCTACGGGTCGGTTGGCTGCGGGCCTCGGCCGAGCTCGTGCACCGGCTCGCGGCACTGCGCGCGTCGATCGACATGGCCGGGCCGGTACTGGATCAGCTGGTGGCCGCCGAGCTGTTCGGACGCCTCGACGCGATCACTGCCGTGCGGGTGGCCGAACTTCGGCCGCAGCGCGATGCTTTGATCACGGCGCTGGCCCGCGAGCTACCGCAATGGCGTGTCGCCGTGCCGCAAGGCGGTCTGTCGTTGTGGGCCGAACTCGATGCCCCGCTTTCGACGCCGCTGACCCTGCTGGCCACCCAGGTGGGCGTCATCCTCGTGCCCGGGTCGCGCTTCGGCATCGACGGCACGCTCGAGCGGTTCCTACGGCTGCCGTTCTCGCTGCCCGCCGCGCGCCTGGACGAGGCGGTACGCCGGATCGCGGGCGTGTGGGCTCAGCTCGATCGCTCCGGGATCAGCACCCGAGCGCTGGTCGTGGCCTAGTCCTCGCGGGCCACGCCGTCGACCCGGGCCTGCTCGGCCACCGCGGCCGCCACCGCGGGCGCCACTCGCTTGTCGAACGGGGTCGGCACGATGCGGTCGGGTGCGAGCTCATCAGCGACGACGTCGCCGAGCGCGGTGGCTGCGGCCAGTTTCATGTTCTCGGTGATCGAGCGGGCACCAGCATCGAAGGCGCCGGCGAAGACGCCGGGAAACGCGAGCACATTGTTGATCTGATTCGGGTAGTCGCTGCGGCCGGTGGCCACGACGGTTGCGTATCGGTGGGCCAACTCGGGATCGACCTCCGGTTTCGGGTTGGCCAGCGCGAAGATGATCGCGTCGCCGTTCATCCGGGCGACCGAGAGTTCGCCGACGGCGCCGGAACTCACACCGAGGAACACGTCCGCACCCTCGAGCGCATCGTGGATCGTGCCGGTGATCGCGCTGCGGTTCGTCGTACGGGCCAGTTCGTCCTTGACGGGCGTAAGCCCATTGCGCCCCGCGTGCACGATGCCGCGCGAGTCGGCGACCGCGATGTCCCCGATCCCGGCAGCAAGCAGGATCTTGGTGCAGGCGACCCCGGCCGCGCCGGCACCGGACACGACCACCCGCAGGTCCGACAGTTCTCGCCCGGTGACCTTGGCCGCGTTGCGCAACGCCGCGAGCACGACGATGGCGGTGCCGTGTTGGTCGTCGTGAAAGACCGGGATGTCCAGGCGTTCGCGCAATCGGGCTTCGATCTCGAAGCAGCGCGGCGCCGAGATGTCTTCGAGGTTGATGCCGCCGAAGGACGGCGCGATGCGTACGACGGTCTCGACGATCTCGTCGGGATCGGTCGTGGCCAGGACGATCGGCACGCAGTTCAGGCCGGCGAACTCGCTGAACAGCGCCGCCTTTCCCTCCATCACCGGCAACGCCGCAGCCGGGCCGATGTTGCCCAGGCCCAGGACGGCGGTGCCGTCGCTGACCACGGCCACCAGTCGCGTGCGCCAGGTGTAGGTGCGGGCCAGGGATTCGTCCTCGGCAATCGCTGAGCAGACCTCGGCTACGCCGGGCGTGTAGGCGAGCGACAGGGATTCACGGTCAACGAGGGGCAGGGTGCTGCGCAGGACCAACTTGCCGCCCTCGTGCACGCGAAACACCGCGCTGTCCGGGTCGAACCCCACCACGTGCGCCTTTCGCTTGATCGTCACGTCGACGAGTCGGTGCCCGCTCAGGTTACCGACGAACTGCAGCACTATCGTCGGCGGACATGCACACACGTCCCCTCAAGATCGACGGTGCCTGGGAGTTCACTCCGCGGCCTTTCAGCGACGACCGAGGCGTCTTCCTCGAGTGGTTCAAGGCCGAAGTGTTCACCGAGACGGTCGGACACGCCCTCACCATCGCCCAGGCGAACCAGTCGGTGTCGGCGCGCGGCGTCCTGAGGGGGTTGCACTATGCCGCGGTGCCACCGAGCCAGGCCAAGTATGTGTACTGCCCCAAGGGTGCCGTCCTGGATGTGGTGGTCGACATCCGGGTGGGATCGCCGAGCTTCGGCGAGTGGGATGCCGTGCAACTCGACGAGGTCGAGCGCCGAGCCGTGTACGTGTCCGAGGGCCTCGGCCACGCGTTCATGTCCTTGGCTGACGGCAGCGCGGTCACCTACCTGTGTTCGACGGGTTACAACCCGGCGGGCGAGTTCGGCACGAATCCGCTTGATGCCGAACTGGGGCTGCCCTGGCCGGCCGAGATCGCCCCCATCCTGTCGGCCAAGGACGAGGCGGCGCCGACCCTTCGGGAGGCAGCGGAGTTGGGCCTACTGCCCGCATACGACCTCTGCACGGCCTGGTACGCGTCGCTGCGGGCGTAATCGCTTCGCCGTCAACCACCCGGGATCGCCAGCCCCGACCCACCACCGTTCTGAGCCGATCAACGCCTGGCGAGCACCCCGAAAGGTGACCACGACGGCGAGGCGCGTCGAGGTGCAAGGTCGCGGGG
>JBDTXT010000183.1:0-5906 GCA_040006035.1 Pseudonocardiales bacterium
GGTTTGAGAATCGGCAGGGCTCCCCACCGATGCGCACTGCGCCAGGGCATTGACCCTGCCACCGGGCCGGCGGGACGGTGTTTCTCTCAGACGCTCGTTGGCAGTAGATGCGGCAGTCAGGAGCGTTTCCAGAACTCCCGCGTCGTCGCGCCCGACGCCGCGCCCGCCAACTCCACCAGCGACCGCCGCGCCCGCTCCCACCGCTCGGCTGAGGCGATCGCGTCGTCGCGCACCAACTCGATGATCGCGCGCAACGGCGCGGCATCGACCCCACGCGATTCCAGATGGCGCGCGAGTGCCGTCAGCCGCGTGGCCAGGTCGTCGAGGGTGTCGAGCCGCTCGAGCTCTGATCCAGCCGGCTGCTCGAGCCGCCGCGCCTCGTCCGCCGCCTGGCTTTGCGCCGCGGCCAGTTCACCGGCGCCCACCTGCAACCGGTCCACCGCCTCGGCCTGGCCCGTCGCCCGCATCGGCATCCGTTTCATGCGGCCGAGGCCGGCGGCGGGAACCGCTCCGAAGCCACCTGAGGCGGGGGCGGCGTAGGCCGTCGCCATGAGACTGACGGGCACGACCGACTGCGGCGCCCAGCCGGCGGGCAACTCCACCGGCTGGACGACTCTGTGCACGACACCGCCGTCGTTCACCACACGGGAGTCGAGCGCGACGAACGCGGTGAACCTGCACAGCACACCGAAGCGCAGCGACGTCGTGACGATCCGCCGCTCGAGCGTCTCGGAGGGCGCGCTGGCGTAGGCATCCTCGAGATCGCGCAACGTGGCACGGGCCCAGAGCGCTGCCACCGTGCGGTCCGCGACGGCCACCGGAGACGCATCGACGTGCCAGGCCTCGTCGTCGCGCGTCGACCCGGTGAGCGTCAACGTGGCAGCCGCACCTCGATAGCGACCGCGGATTACGAGCGGCACCCCGCTGAAGACGTCCGGCAAGCGAGCCGGGCTCACCGTGCCATCGATCAGCCCGTCGCCAGTCAGGCGCAGGCCCGTGACGAGCGGTGCCGTGATCCGGCGGTGGATCGCATCCATGGCGTCGTCGAGTCGGTCTTCACTCTCGACCAGCTCGCAGCGACCGCCGCCGGCCACGGCGAGCCGGCCGAGGAACCCGGCGTTCACGGCCTGGTCGATCCCGACGGTGTGCACCCGCACGCCCTGCACCAGAGAGGCCGTCGCGGCCAGTATCTGATCCTCATTGCCGACCTGGCCGTCAGTGATCAGCACAAGCACCCGATCGCGCTCCGAGTCGTCCGCACGCAACATCTGCAGGCCCTGCGTCAGCGGTTCGAGCAGGACGGTTCCGCCGCGGGCATCAGCGCGGCTGAGGTGTTCTACCGCGCGGTAGCGGTGCCGGTCAGTGGCCGCTACCAGACCAGCCGGCAGATCGTCCGGCCGCTCGACCTGGTCGTCGAAGGTCAGCACCGCGAAGCGGTCACCGGCGCCGAGCGTGTCGACGATGCGAGAGGCCGCCCGGCGCGCGGCCACCATCTTCCAGCCCTGCATGCTGCCTGAGCGGTCGAGTAGCAGGACGACATCGTTGCCCCGTGTCCTGGCACCGGGCGCAGGCGGGACGACGGTCAGCTGGAACGTCCCCTCGTCACCCGCCGCGTCCGCAGCCACGGTGAGCGCGGTGGCGGACCCGGCTGCCTCGCCGTAGGGCAGGCGCAGGATGAAGTCGCGGTCGACGCGGTCGCCCGGCTGTATCCGGATCGTGCGGTCCGAGACCGCCACCGTGTGCAGGCTGGAGCGCACATCGCCGAGCGGCAGGCCGGCCGGGTCGATGGTGACCTCGATGGACAGATCAACCGGGTTGGGGAACCCGGGCAACAGCACTGGGGGCGTGATGCGCGACGCGTCCGGGGTGCTGTCGGTGTCCGGTGCGTATCCGTCCCCAGCCTGCCCGCCAAGCAGCGGGCGGCCCGGGATGTAACGGGGCGCGACGACCAGCGGGAAGCGGAAGCTCGCCTCGCCGTCCTCGAACGGCAGCGGGCCGATAACGGTGAGCGAGACCTCGACCCGCTCGCCCGGCGCGATGTTGCCGACCCGCATGGTGAAGACGTCCGGGCGCTCCTCCTCGGCGATCGACGCCCGCCGTCCCGACGCGATGGCCTCGTCGTAGGCCTGCCGGGCCTTCGCGCGCTCCTGCAGGTCGGCGACGATGGTGCGGCCATCGGCGCTCAACGTCATCGCGGTCAGCGCGGCCCGATCCGGTAGCGGGAAAATGTAGGTCGCCTCGAGTGGCGTGTCGTACGGATTGCGAAAGCCCTGGACGATTTCGGTACGGCTCACCAGGCCGGTTACCGTGGCTCGGACGTCCAGCTTGTGCAGCGGCAGGTTGCCGCGCTCGGTCATCAGGGCGCCAGTGCCGTGCGGCTCGTCCGCGATGTACTCATCGAGCTCGGTGACGTAGATCGTCATGATGCGCTCCCTCGGGTAAGCCGGCGCTCGGCCAGCAGGTCGAGCAGCGGTTGTGCCGCGGCTCGGATTGAATCGACTTCGGCCTTCTTCGGCTGGCCCGGCAGCATCAGGACGACTCCGTCGCCGAGATCCAGGCCGACGAGGACCTGCGGCCCGGGCGCGGCCGGCCGTTCCCGCCAGAACTGCCGCGCGGTCGATGCCGAGGCCGCCCTCGGCACCGCCGCAACGTCAACCCGCGGGGGCATGTCGGCGATGCGGCGCAGTGTGCGATCGGTCGCACCGAGCAGTTCGGCCTGAATCTCGGCCAGGGTGCGTCCCTCGGCCTGCCGCCGCTTGATCGCGACCAACTGCAGGACGTGGCGCTCCCCGTAGAGAGCGGTGCGGCCGCGATTGCCATTCGGGCGCTCGAGCAGGCCGATCGTGGAGTACCACCGGATCGTGCGCTCGTCGGGCAGGTCCGTGACGCGCCGGTTCGCCCCGCGGACGTCGGCAGCCGCCACCGCTGCGGCGGCGGTAGCGGCCAGTTCGCCGATGGTCAGTTCCATAACTGCAATATGACACTGTCAGATGACACTGTCAAATACTGGAATCGCGGCCGCTACCAGACGTCGCCGTCGCGCCAGTCGCAGGTGAGCTCGCCGGACAGGTCCAGCTCGACGGCTGACGGCAGGACGAAGATGCAGCCATCCTCGTCCGGAGTGGTTGTGACGCCAGTCGGGGTGAGTGCCGACGAGGGGCCCTGCCACAGCTGCCAGCCGCGCGCCGCGTAGAAGTCGGCGGCCGCATCACTGGCGGCCAGCGCGCCCAGGTCGTACGCGCCACCCACCACCCGCTCGAGCGCAGCCATCATGGCTGCGCCGTGGCCGCGGCCGCGGCGCTCGGCACGCACACCTACCCCCTCGATATAGCCGCAGCGCAGGGCGCGGCCGTCGTGCAGCAACCGGCGCTGGACGACGGAGGCATGACCGACCAGTTCGGCGCCCTCCCACACCAGTGCGTGCACCCCACCCAGTGCGTGTTCCCAATCGTGATCGGTCAGCTCTGGGTAGAAGACGTCGTCAAGCAGCGCGCGCGCCGCGGCCAGGGTCGCCGCGTCAAGATCGGCGGTGTGGGCGGTGCGAACCTGAGTCATGACGCACATGATCGCGCAGGCGCGGGGTCAACCGGCCGCCTTTTTCCGCTCAAGGATTTCCAGGCGAAGGCGCGCGGCCGATACCTCGGTGACGGCAGCGAGCACGCACGGTGCCATTCCGTCCTCCATCGAGATGAGCGCCAGCGCTAGGTGATCGACGTCGACGTCACGGCCATGCTCGTGGCGCGCCTCGTCCAGCGCGAGCGCGAAGCAACGCTTGGCACGGGGGGTCAACGGCAGATGCCCGGTGGCCGGACTGCTGCAGCGCTGGCGGCGCTGGCGACGCCAACGGCGCTGGCGATGCAGGTGGCGCGATGGCCGGTCGAATGCATCCGGGCCGAATGTCGCCTCGACCTTCGTCCGGACTAGATCGAGGTCTATGCCGATCGTGGCCAGCGCCTCGCGATCCAGGGCGGGCGAGGGCGCGCCGACGATGCGCAGAATGGCCGCCTCGACCGCGCTCGGCGTGACGCCTGCACTGCGCAGCACCGTCGCGGCCCCGCTCTCGTCCGAGCACACCGCCAGTAGCAGGTGTTCGCAACCGATGAAGTCATGGTGGAGGCGACGGGCCTGAAGTTGGGCATCGACGACGATCGCTCGCGCGCCGCCGCTGAACTGCGCGAACATCACCGCCTCCCGACCCGGCGGCCGTGCTTTCGGTGCACCGTTTGTTTGGTCACGCCGAGACGCGAGGCAATGTCTTGCCACGACCAGCCCAACGCGCGCGCGTTGTCGACCTGCAACACCTCTAATTGCTCGGTCAGGACCCGTAGCGAGGACACCGCCCGCAGCCCGACGTCGGGATCATGGCTGGTGGCACCCTCGGCCAGCTCGGCTGTCATTTTCATGGCGTCAGCTTATGCTGACACGGTTCGCCATGTCAACATATGCTGACGGTTTGTCGGGTGGTGTTTGCGGCGTGGGCACCGGTAGCGCACTGTGGTTGGGTGACCGGCGACTGGGAGCTCTACGACACGCCGCAGGACTCCGACCAGCCCGACGAACTCGACACCGGCCACGAGTCGCAGCGGCCCCGCTGGCTGACGCCGGTGGTCCGTGCCGTGGTCGGACTAGTCGCCGTCGCGGTCGTGGTCTCACTCGTCCAAGCCGGCCGGCACCCCAGGCCCAAGCCCAGCGCAAAGCCGCCTCCGAGCACGAGCGGAGTGGCTACCAGCCGGCCGATGACCGATCAGGAGCTCGCCCTGGCCACGATCCGTGATCAGGCCTACGACCCGCTCGGCTCATCCGATGTGATCAATGCCAACACGGCACGCGGCACCTGCAAGGACCTGCGGGTGGGCGACAAGCCCGAACCGCGACTCGTCGCCGCGGTACAACGCGCACTGCCCGGTTACATCGTCAACGACACGTCCCGGGCCATCGACCAGCTCGCCGCCCTGTGCACGGTCGGGCTGCGGGCACACGGTCCGGAAGGCACCATCCTTGTGCTGCGGGTGATCTCGCCACCCGAGCCCGCCGGCACGCGCCCCGGTCTCGAGCATGGCGCGGACGGCACCGGCACCGTGTTCACCAGCTACGTCAGGGACGGCACGGCGGACGGCTGGACGATCATCGCGGGCGCGACTGGTCCGCGCTCCAGCCAGCCGAGCTACGCCAGCCTGCTTCAACTCGCGCAGGACACGGCGCTGCGCTGGTAGCGGTGCCCGCTCGCGGGCTCAGTGCAGCGACGCCCGCAGCAGGACGGTGGTACCGGGAGTCAGCGGTGCTCCCGGAAAGGAGAACTGGCGGGTGACTTCGGCGAAGCCGAGGTGCCGCTGCAGATCGAGGACTGCGGTGTTGGCGATGTTGGCGAAGCACCAGACCTCGTCGGCGTGCCGGCGCACAAAGGTCATGCGCGTGGTCGTGAGTAGTGCGCCGATTCCGCGCCGTCGCCAGTGCGACGCGATCATCAACCCCACCAGGTAGTAGCCGGCGGGCGCGGTGTCGGGTGGGTCGGCCGGCGTCGGTTCGTGCCGGATGACCGCGCCGTAGCCCACGACGTCGTCCCCGCTGACAGCGACGAACAGGTGCCGATCGGGGTGGGCGAGATCGCGCCGCAGCTTGTCGGCGGACAGGCCCGGATCGCCGCCGCCGCGCGAGGCGATGAGGGTGGCGCAGTCCGTCACGTCCGTCGCCGCCAGGGCGCGGACCTGCACCGGCGGCGTGGGTCTTTGGGCTGGCCGAGCCGCTGGCTCGTATTCCGCGAATCCCTTGCCGTGGACATCGCTCACCACGAAGTCGCCTGCGGCTCGAGTCCTGGGGCCGCTCGACCGCCGTCGACCAGCAGCAGGCCGCTCATTCCTGGTCCAGCCACAGGCAGAACGGGTGGCCGGCCGGGTCGAGGAAGACGC
>JBDTXT010000184.1:0-5857 GCA_040006035.1 Pseudonocardiales bacterium
TGCTTGGACATCGACTTGAACAGGAAGTAGCAGGCCACGCAGAGCACCAGGATGACGGCCAACCCGAGCGGGCCGGACTTCTTGCTCTCGCCCCCGGCGGCCAGCACCGTACTCGCGAGGACCGGCAGCGGGGTCACGCTGTGACCCGCTCCCGGATGCCGGCGAACAGGTCGTCCTCGGGAATGGCGGAGTCGACCAGCGAGCGGGCCAGTTCGAAGTCCTCCGTGGGCCACGCTTCGCGCTGGATGTCGAGCGGGACGGAGAAGAACCAGCCGTTCGGGTCCACCTGGGTGGCGTGCGCGAGCAGGGCCTGGTCGCGTCGCTCGAACCAGTCGGCGACGTCGACGCGGGTGGTGACCTTGGGCGGGCGACGCTTGGAGTCGCCGACGTCCTTGGACCATTCCTTCAGCCGATCGGCGAACGGTGAGTCGATGCCGTGCTCGAGCAGGGCCTCGTGCAGGGCCGTGAACCGCTCGATGCTGAAGCCGACGTCGTAGTACAGCTTGAGCGGCTGCCATGGCTCGCCGGCCTCGGGATAGGCGTCCGGGTCAGGGGCCGCCTCGAACGCCGCGACGCTGATCTCGTGGCAGCGAATGTGATCGGGGTGCGGGTAGCCGCCGTTCTCGTCGTAGGTTGTCATCACGTGCGGGCGAAATTGGCGGATCTCCTTGACCAGCCCAGCGACCGCCTGCTCGAGCGGGACCAGCGCGAAGCAGCCCTCGGGCAGCGCAGGCAGTGGATCGCCCTCGGGCAGGCCTGAGTCGACGAAACCTAGCCAGTGCTGCTCGACGCCGAGGATCTCGCGGGCGTGCGCCATCTCCTTGCGGCGGATCTCGCTGATCTGCGCCTCGATCTCGGGGCGGTTCTGCAGGGCCGGATTGAGGATGCTGCCCCGCTCGCCGCCCGTACACGTCACGACGAGCACTTCGACGCCTTCGTCGACATAGCGGGCCATCGTCGCGGCGCCCTTGCTCGACTCGTCGTCGGGGTGCGCGTGCACGGCCATCAGCCGCAGCGGTTCGGTGCTCACACGCTCCATTGTGGCTGATGGACCGACCGAGCGTACGCAGCGGTCAGTCGAGTTGCCCGCGAACCCATGACGCCACCTGCCGGCCCAGCGGGGTTGGCTTGTCGTTGGCGTCGGTCATCAGGTCCCAGCCGTGTGTGCCGGGCTCGCCTCCGACCACGACGAGGCGCTTTGGTCGCGACGGGACGAGCCGGTACAGCGCGCGCATGTCATCGAGCGAGCAGTACGGATCCCCTGGCGCGGCGGCGAACAGAATCGGTACGCGCAGCCGGCGCGCACTTGCGGCATCGTCGGCGCCAGTGTCGTTGACGACGCCGGAGAGATCGACGACTGCGGCGATGCCGGGGATGGCCCCAGCAGCCTGCAAGGCGTCGCCGCCGCCGCCCGAAGCGCCGATCAGGGTCACTCGCTTGGCACCGTGCGCCCGCGCCCAGTCAACGGCGGGTTTCGTTTGGGCGATGATGCCCTCGTCCTCTCGGGGCGCGACCCGGCAGGTCGTCACGCCGTAGCTGCACCGGTTCACCAGCACCGCGCGCACGTGGTACGCCGTCGTGAGCCACTGCGCGTAGGTATCGAACCCGCACATGCCCCGTCGTCCGATCTCGTGCAGGAAGACGACCGCGTCGGGCCCCGACCCGATGCTGTTGGCCTCCAACTTGCTGCCGTCAGGCCCCGGCAGCCAAAACGCCTGAGCGCCCTCGCTGCACGCCTCCGGCGGCGCGGGCGCCGGCGTCGGTCCGGAGCTGCTCGACCCGGGTCGGGTCGAGTCGGCCGCCGTGGGCTTGCCGGAGCTGCCGCCACAACCGGTGATCACCAATGAGCAAGCGAGCACGAGAGCGACACCGGCGCGCCGACCGCGTCGAAATATATATGTCGAGTTCGACATAGTCGTACTGTAACACCGTGCCGTCGAACCTGGGATATGCGCTGCTCGGCCTGCTCGCCCGGGCGCCGCGGACCGGCTACCAGCTGAGCCAGGCAATGCGCGAGCCGATCGGGTTCTTCTGGTCGGCCAGCCACAGCCAGGTCTATCCCGAGCTCGCTGGTCTCGAATCGGCCCGCCTCGTGCGGCATCGCGTGGTCGACGGCCCCGGGCCGCGCGAAAACAAGCAGTACCGGCTCACCCCGGCCGGGCGGCGCGCGCTGGCTGACTGGGTGGTCGAGCCCGCAGCACCGCCCAGCGGTCGCGACGAATTCCTGCTCAAGATCTATTCGTTGTGGACGGCTGAGCCCGCGCGGGCCCGCGACCTGGTCACGAAACAGCGCGAGCAGCACCACGAAATGCTGGCTCGCTATCAAGAGATGGAGCAGGAATTTGTGCGGGACGCGCCATCGGAGATGGCTGATCCGTCGACCCGGCAGTTCAGCGCCTACGCGACGCTGCGCCGCGGCTTGTCCTTCGAACGCCACGCGATCGCCTGGTGCGACTGGCTGGTCGAGCAATTGGACGCGGGCCCGCGACGGTCGTGACTTCGCCGAATAGCCGGGCACGATGTTACGTTCGATGCTTCGTCCCGTCCGTCCTAACACTGGAGCCATGCGTGTCCGCCACCGACGACGCCACTGTCACCTGGCTCACCCAGGAGGCACACGACCGCCTGTCGCGTGAGCTCGAGGAGCTGATCGCGAACCGCGGCGCCGTCTCCAAGGAGATCAACGACCGGCGCGAGGAGGGCGACCTCAAGGAGAACGGCGGTTACCACGCGGCAAAGGACGAGCAGGGCAAGCAGGAGTTGCGCATCCTGCAGTTGCAGACGCTGCTGCGTTCGGCCGTGGTCGGCAGTGCACCGGTCAGTGCCGGCGTCGCCGGGCCGGGCATGGTCGTGCAAGTGCGCTTCGAGGCCGATGACGACGTCGAGACGTTCCTCATCGGCTCGCGCGAAGAGACCGAGACCGCCGGCGTGCAGGTGTATTCATTCGCCTCACCCCTGGGCAAGGCGCTGACCGGCGCGCGCGAAGGTGACACCGTCAGCTACGACACACCGAACGGCAAGACGATGAAAGTCACCCTCGTCTCAGCGACCGCGTTCACGGGTTAGAGGCTGACCGTGTCGAAGCGGCTGCGGTGGGCAACCAGCAGTTCCTCGCTCAGGACGGCACCGCCGGCCACCGCGGCGTGCACGTCGCGGAAATAGTTCTCGTACCCAGCCGGTGTGAACATCGTCAGCCCGTGGACGACGATGTCACCCGCGTTGCGGAAGCCGTGGGCGCTGCCCCTGAGGGCGGCGACCAGTGATCCGGTTGTGACGATCTGCTCGCCGACGCCGTCATGAATCATCAGCTCTCCCGACGTCACATAGAAGTACTCGTCGTGGGCCCGGTGCACGTGCGGACGGGCGCCCATCGCGCCGGGGGCGAGCCGGAACTCCTCCACCGCGAGGCGTCCGGCGGTCTGCTGGCCGGTGAGCTTGAACAGGTGCTCGATCCCGCCGACCTCGATCACCTCGCCGGCGCCGGGCGCGACGACTAGCGGCGTGTCATGTTGGGACATGGGCCCGACCCTACGACGCCTCGGGGCCAGAGCTGTTCCTGGCGATGAGCGCGATCGCGACGTAGCGTCGAGGGGTGATTCCTCCCGCGCTTGAAACCCTGGGTGAGCTGCGCTCGTCCGGCCACGTCCACCGCGGCGTCAAAGCCGAGATCCGGCAGAACCTGATCGAACGCCTCTCGGCCGGCGAACCGTCGCTGCCCGGCATCGTCGGTTTCGACGAGACCGTGATCCCGGAGGTCGAGCGCGCACTGCTCGCCGGGCACGACATAGTCCTGCTCGGCGAGCGCGGCCAGGGCAAGACCCGCCTCATCCGCACCATCGTCGGGCTGCTCGACGAATGGACGCCGGTCATCGCGGGCTGCGAGATCAACGACCATCCGTACGCGCCGTCGTGCGGGCGATGCCGGGCTCTCGTCGACACCGACGGCGAGCTGACGCCCGTCGCCTGGAAGCACCGCAGCGAGCGCTACGGCGAGAAGCTGGCCACGCCCGACACATCCGTTGGCGATCTCATCGGCGACGTCGACCCGATCAAGGTGGCGCAGGGCCGCACGCTCGGCGACCCCGAGACGATCCACTACGGCCTGGTCCCGCGCACCAACCGTGGCATCATCGCCGTCAACGAGCTGCCCGACCTGGCCGAGCGCATCCAGGTGGCGCTGCTCAACGTGCTGGAGGAGCGCGACATCCAGGTGCGCGGCTACCAGCTGCGCCTGCCGCTGGATCTGCTGCTGGTGGCCAGCGCCAACCCCGAGGACTACACCAATCGCGGCCGGATCATCACCCCGCTCAAGGACCGCTTCGGTGCCGAGGTGCGCACCCACTACCCGCTCGAACTGGCCGACGAGCTGGCACTGGTCGCGCAGGAGGCGGCCGTGCTGTGGACCGACACGTCGCACGCGGCACCGGTCGTGCCCGCCCACCTGCTCGAGGTAATCGGCCGCTTCGCGCGCAACGTGCGCGACGCCCCGCAGGTCGACCAGCGTTCGGGCGTCTCCGCGCGGTTCGCGATCGCGGCGGTCGAGACCTTGGCGGCATCGGCGGTGCGCAGGGCGGCAATCACGGCCGAGACAATCGCAGTCGCTCGCATCGCGGACCTGCCCTGCGTGATCCCGGCCTCGCGCGGCAAGGTCGAGTTCGACGACGCCGACGAGGGCCGCGAGTTCGAGGTACTCGAGCACCTGCTGCGCCGGGCCATCGCCGAGACCTACCGGGCGAGGCTGGCCGGGCTCGATCTGCGGCCGTTGCAGGACAAGTTCGACAACGGCCTGACCGTAGCCAGCGGCGACACCGTCAGCGCCGAGGACCTGCTGGCCCAGCTCGGGCCCGTCCCGGTGCTGTCCGCGCTGCTGGAACGGCTCGAGCCCGGTGGCATCGGCGAGGGGCCGGCTGCGGTAGGCATCGCCGCGGCGGTGCTGGAGTTCGCGATGGAGGGGCTGCACCTCAACAAGCGGCTGGCCAAGGACACCGACGGTTCACGGACCGTGTACGGGTCGTGACCGCACGGTATGGGGCATGGCACGGCGGACCCGATCCGCTCGAGGCGCCGTACGACATCCGCGAGGCGCTCGACGAGATCGGCGACGACGTGCTGGCCGGCACGTCTCCGCGGACGGCGCTGAACCGGTTGCTGCACCGCGGGTCCGACGGCCGCGCGGGTTTGGACGCACTGCGCCGCCAGGCTCGAAACCGTGCCCGCGAGCTGCGTCAGGGTGGCCAGCTCGACGGCACCTTGCAGCAGGTCCGCGAACTGCTCGACGCGGCCGTCGACGAAGAACGCCAGGCGCTGTTCCCGGACCCGGACGACTCCGCGCGGATGGCCGAGGCCGAGCTGGACTCCCTGCCGACCGACACCGCGCGGGCGGTGCGCCAGCTGGCCGACTACCAGTGGCGCTCGCCCGGCGCGCACGAGAAGTACGAGCAGATCCAGGAGTTGCTGCGCTCGGAGGTGCTCGACGCGCAGTTCGCGGGGATGCGCGACGCGCTCCAGAACGCCACGCCCGAGGACCTGGCCCGCGTCCGCGAGATGATGGCGGCGCTCAACGACCTGCTCGACGCCGACGCGCGGGGCGAGCACACCCAGGACGACTTCGACCAGTTCATGCAGAACTACGGCGACTTCTTTCCCGAACAGCCCGCGAACCTGGACGAGCTGATCGACTCGCTCGCGCGCCGGGCCGCGGCCGCGCAGCGGCTGATGGACTCGCTCACGCCCGAGCAGCGCGGTGAGCTGAGTGACCTGATGGCACAGGCACTCGGCGACGCCGGGCTGGCAGGCGAGATGAGCCGCCTGCAGCAGGGGCTGCGCTCGGCCCGGCCCGACCTGCAGTGGGGTGGCC
>JBDTXT010000185.1:0-5781 GCA_040006035.1 Pseudonocardiales bacterium
GCGGTGCTCGCCGGCACCGTCGAGACCGCCGTCAACGCCCTGTGGGACGCCGCACCGCTCGTGGGCGACCGGATCTCCGTGATCGGCGCCGGGATGGTCGGCTGCTGTGTAGCGCGCCTGCTCGCGCGCTTTCCCGGCATCGACGTGGAACTCGTCGACACCGACGAGACCAGGGCCGACACGGCCGCCGCGCTCGGCGTCGACTTCGCGCTGCCGGCCGAGGCCGCCGACGGCCGAGACCTGGTCGTGCACACCAGCGCCTCGTCCGCCGGGCTGCAGCGCTCGCTGGACCTGCTCGCGCCGGAGGGCACGGTCATCGAGCTGAGTTGGTACGGCGAGCGCGCCGTCGACCTCTCGCTCGGCGGGGTGTTCCACTCCCGGCGGCTCACCATCCGCGCCAGCCAGGTCGGCACGGTCTCACCGGTTCGGCGCGCCAGCCGCACGCATGCAGACCGGCTGGCACTCGCGCTGGGTCTTCTTCGCGACCCCGCCTTCGATGCGCTGATCACCGGTACGTCGCACTTCGACGACCTGCCTGACGTGATGTCGCGACTGGCGGCTGGGACACTTCCCGCGCTGTGTCACGTCATTACCTACAACGAGGGGTAGCTCCGTGCCGATGTTCAGCGTGACCGTCCGCGATCACATGATGATCGCCCACAGCTTCCGCGGCGAAGTGTTCGGACCGGCACAGCGGCTGCACGGTGCGACGTACGTGGTGGACGCGACGTTCAGCCGGGTCGCTCTGGACGCCGACAACCTCGTGGTCGACATCGGCCGGGCGGCCGATGAGTTGCGTGCCATCGTGGGCGCGCTGAGCTACCGCAACCTCGACGACGAAGCGGCATTCGCAGGCATGAACACCTCCACCGAAGCACTGGCTCAGGTGGTGGCCGATCGGCTGGTCGCCCGCGTTCATGGCGGCGGGTTCGGGGAGGGCGCCCGCGGGCTGGCCGGCGTCAAGGTCACGCTGCACGAGTCGCACATCGCGTGGGCGAGCTACGAGCGGGAGCTGTGACGGCAGTACATGTTGTGCTGCCGGACGGGATCGACGATCCGGCGCGGGTGAGCGGTGGGAACGTCTACGACCGGCGGGTATGTCGCGGACTCGCCGCGACCGGCTGGTCGGTGCACGAGCACGCGGTCGCCGGCAACTGGCCGCACCCCGACGCCGCGGCGCGAGGCACCGTGGCCCGCGTGCTCGCGATCCTTCCCGACGGTGCGATCGCCCTGCTCGACGGCCTGATCGCCGCCACCGTCCCTGAGGTGTTCCTTGCGCAAGCCGCTCGCCTGCGGCTCGTGGTGCTCGCGCACATGACATTCGACGATGCGAACGAGGGCGCCGTCATGTCGGGTGCCGCCGCGGTCATCGCGACCAGCGACTGGACCCGTCGCCGGCTGCTCGACCAGTACGCGCTACGGCCCGATGCCGTGCATGTCGCGGCGCCCGGCGTCGACCCGGCCGAGATCGCCCCTGGTACCGACGGCGGGGCCGAGTTGCTCTGTGTCGCGGCGGTGACGCCGCTCAAGGGGCACGATGTGCTGCTCGACGCGCTGGCGATGACCGGCGAGCCGGCGATGCGGTGCGTCTGCGTCGGCACCCTGACCCGAGACCCGGAGTTCGTCGCCGCCCTTCGCCGACGGATACGTGACGCGGGCCTGGATGCGAACGTTCGCCTCGTCGGCCCGCTGTCCGGCGCTCGCCTGGCCGCCGCGTACGCCACCGCAGACGTACTCGTGCTGGCCTCCCGCACGGAGGCCTACGGGATGGTCGTCACCGAGGCGCTGGCCCGCGGGCTGCCGGTGATCGCGACGGAGGTAGGCGGCCTGCCGGAGACCCTCGGCTTCGGTGCCGACGGCGCCCGGCCGGGGATCCTCGTCCGGCCCGGCGACCCCGCAGCGCTCGCTGCCGCCATCCGCACCTGGTTGGGCGATGCCGGACTTCGGCACACTCTGCGCCGGGCTGCGCTCGATCGGCGGGGCACACTCGCGGGCTGGTCCGACACCGCGCAACGGATCGCCCGAGTGCTGGAAGCGGTCGCCACCAGCGGATGAACCGGGCAGTCCGCGGATACGTATGCCGAAGAGCGGTTGGAAAGCAGAACCCAGCCTGCGCTGCGGAGGCAGCATCGCGAAGATGGGTTGCCGGATGGGTCGGACGGACTGGGCTTGGACTCGGCTACTCGGCGGCGCTGCGATCCTGGCTGCGCTGGTCTGGCACCTGGGCGCCGGGCCCTTCGTGGACGGCATCGAAGCCATCGACGGCTGGACTCTGGCCGCTGCGCTCGGCATCGCATTCGTGACCACGGCCAGCGCCGCCCGGCGATGGAGCCTGGTCGCTCGGGGGCTGGGCATCGCGGTGCCGATGCGCACAGCCGTTGCGGCCTACTACCGCTCGCAGTTCCTGAACACGACGCTTCCCGGCGGGTTCGTCGGCGACGTCCATCGCGGGGTGGTTCAGGGCCGAGGCGCCGGCGATGTCGCTCGCGGGCTGCGGGCCGTCGCGTGGGAGCGATCCATCGGGCAGTTGGTGCAGGCCGGCTTGGCCGTGATCGTGCTCCTCGCCCTGCCTCCCGGGAGCCGGGCCATGCCGGTCCTGATCGGTGCCGTGCTGGTCGTGGCGCTACTCGGCCTGGTCCTGCTGCGGGTACTGCCGCACCGCGGGCAGTCGCGGTGGGCCGGGGCACTGCGGGCGGCGCGCTGTGACCTCCGCGACGGTGTGCTCGCCCGGCAAGTGTGGCCCGGCATCGTGACCGCGTCGGTCGTGGTCGTGGCCGGTCAGACGGCGATCTTCCTCATTGCGGCACACAGCGTCGGCATCTCCGCGTCACCGGACCGGATGCTGCCGCTCGCGATGCTCGTCCTGCTGGCCATGAGCGTGCCGACGAATATCGGCGGCTGGGGACCACGCGAGGGGGTGGCTGCCTGGGCGTTCGGCGCGGTCGGGCTCGGCGCATCCCAAGGGCTGGCCACCGCCGTCGTGTACGGCGTGCTGGTGCTGGTCGCGAGCCTGCCCGGGGCGGTTGTGTTGTTTGCGCAGGGACGGGATCGGGCAGACCAGCAACCTGACCGGTCCGGCGAGTCCCTCGTGCGGCGCCCGGTCGCCGCCAGTTCGGGAGGTGCCGCGCGTGATTGATCGCCCGTACACCCTGCTGAGCTGCGGTATGTCGATCGACGGCTACCTCGACAGCGCGACCAGGCACCGGCTGGCGCTGTCCAACGCAGCCGACTTCGACCGGGTGGACGCCGTCCGCGCGGCCTGCGACGCGATCCTGGTCGGCGCGACCACCGTGCGAAACGACAATCCGCGACTGCTGGTGCGCTCGCCCGAGCGCCGCGCGGATCGCGTCTCTCGTGGCCTGTGCCCCTCGCCGATGAAGGTAACGGTGACCGCTCGGGCCGACTTGGACGCCTGCGCGAACTTTTTCACGACGGGTGACACCGAGAAGCTCGTCTACTGCGCCAGCCCCACCGTGGCGGGCGCCCGCGAGAGGCTCGGCCGGCTGGCGACGGTGGTCGACGCCGGCGAACCGGTGGACATGTGCAAGATGAGCGAGGACCTGTACTCCCGCGGCGTGCACCGGTTGATGGTCGAGGGCGGCGGGATGGTGCACACGCAGTTCCTGATCGCCGACCTCGCCGACGAGCTGCACCTGGTCGTCGCACCGTTCTTCGTCGGCGACTCAGGGGCCCACCGCTTCGTCGGCGATGGGTTGTTTCCCTGGAATCCGGACCGCCGGGCGACGCTGGCAGAGGTGCGCCGGATCGACGACGTGGTGCTGCTGCGGTATGCACTGTCGGCCCGATTCCGGATGGACTGACCGATGACCCGAACACCGCCCGCGGCAACGATTCGCACCCAGCTGATGGTGCCGCTGCGCTTCGCCGACGGATACGCCACGACTGCGCGCGTCTTCACCTTCGAGGCTCTGGTCGACGGCCGAGAACACCTCGCCCTCGGGCTGGGCGAGCGCGCCCGTGCACTGACGCCCGAGGCCATTGGGAGTGCCGCGCCGCTCGTCCGGCCGCACAGCGAGTGTCTCACCGGCGACGTCTTCGGCAGCCAACGCTGCGACTGCGGCCCCCAGCTGCGCGAGGCCGTCGAGCGCATCACGGACGCGGGTGGGTTCTTGCTCTATCTGCGGCAAGAGGGCCGTGGCATCGGCCTGTACGAGAAGCTCGATGCATATCAACTCCAGGACACCGGGCTGGACACGTACGAGGCGAACGTCGCGCTCGGTTACGCCGAGGACGGTCGCGACTACACCGTCGCGGCACAGATGATGCAGGCACTCGGGCTGACTCGGGTTGCGCTACTGAGCAACAATCCGGACAAGGCCGCCCAGCTCAGCCAACTCGGCGTGACAGTGACTGGGTGCGTGCCCACCCGTCTGCATCTGTCGGCGGCGAACGCTGACTACCTGGCCACCAAGGCACGACGGCGGGCCCATACGCTCGGCGTCCCGTGCACCGAAGTGCGGGCGGCACAGCTGACTGGCGGTAACGCTCTCTAGCGTCCCGTGTCGAGCGGGCGCAATTTCGCGTGCGATGCATCGGGATGCCCAAAGGCGGCGCCTTGTTCGTAGGATCAGCTACCTATCCCCAAGGAGATCACTGATGCCCACTCGTACCGCGCGAACCGCCTGGACCGGCGACCTGAAGACAGGCTCCGGCGACGTCGAGCTGGCCAGCTCGGGCGGCGGCACCTTCGACGTGTCTTGGCCCAAGCGCGCCGCTGACGACGCAGACGGCACCACCAGCCCGGAAGAGCTCGTCGGCGCCGCGCATGCCGCGTGTTACGCGATGTCGCTCGCGGGAGAGATCTCTCGGGCCGGTGGCACGCCAACGACACTCGACGTGCAGGCGGACGTGACGATCGGCCCGGATCCCGCTGGCGGGTTCCGGCTGACCGGCATCACGCTGACCGTCCGCGGTGCGGTCGACGGCCTCGACGCCGAGGGGTTCACGAGGGCGGCCGAGGCAGCCAAGGTCGGCTGCCCGATCAGCAAGGCTCTCGCCGGCGTCGAAAACATCACGCTGGACGCCGCGCTCAAGGACTGACCATCACGGTTGGCTGTGGCCGATGCCGTCGAGCAATGATTGACGATCGGCGCGAGCCGATCAAGGCGCGCATCAGTGACGCCCCGATTGCGGTCCGGCTGGCGACCGGGTCCCGCATGCGTCCACTTGGCGGCAAATCCTCCCAGGTGCGACCAGCGCGCAGTGGTCAGGCAGAGTGAACGGCGCCATGACAACCACCGGGAGGACCCTGCGCGCCGCGCCGGCGGGATCGGCGCCAGATCCGGACGAGCTGTACGCGAGCTTCGCCGAATGGGTGGCCGCGCAGGGCCTCGAGCTTTACCCGGCCCAGGACGAGGCGATCCTCGAGCTCGTCACCGGCGCCAACATCGTGCTGGCCACCCCGACCGGATCCGGGAAGTCGCTCGTCGCGGTCGCGGCGCACTACTTCGCGCTCTCCGCCGGTGTCCGGTCGGTCTACACCGCACCGATCAAGGCGCTGGTGAGCGAGAAGTTCTTCGCGCTGTGCGCGGTGTTCGGCTCCGACAACGTCGGGATGATGACCGGCGACGCGGCCGTGAACGCGGGCGCACCCATTCTCTGCTGCACGGCCGAGGTGCTCGCGAACATCGCGCTGCGCACCGGCTCGGCGAGCGACCTCGGTGTCGTGATCATGGACGAGTTCCATTTCTATGCCGACCCGGACCGCGGCTGGGCCTGGCAGGTGCCGCTGCTCGAACTGACGGGCGCGCAGTTCCTGCT
>JBDTXT010000186.1:0-5742 GCA_040006035.1 Pseudonocardiales bacterium
CCGTGGTCCTGGCCCGCGCAGTACGCGCCCATGTGGAGCACCGCACCTTGGTCTTCGGCAACAAAACGATCGTATTCAGCTGACCAGACCGGGGGTGCCGGGTCGACATCGGGCCGGATACCCTCAGCGCTGACCGCCCACCCTCAGCGCTGACCGCCCACCCAGAGGAGCACCGTGGCCTTCCGCCTGATCCCGCGTGACAGCGCGTTCTATGCGATGTTCACCGAAGCGGGAGAAAACGTCGCCGCAGCCGCCGAGACGCTCGGCGGGCTGGCCGACCCGAACGCCAACCGCGAGGCGATCGCCAAGGACCTGCGCGATCGCGAACACGCCAACGACGCCGTGACGCACGCCATCATGCGGCAGCTCAATACCAGCTTCGTCACCCCGTTCGACCGGGAGGACATCTACCGGCTCGCCTCCGCGCTCGACGATGTGGTTGACGCAATCGAGGCCACCGCGGACTTCGTCGTGCTCGCCGATGTGGGCAAGCTGCCTGCCCTGATGACCGAGCAGATCGAGTTGCTGCGCCGTTCGGCCAGCGAGACCGCCACGGCGATGTCGGGGCTGAAGTCACCGAGCGATCTCGAGCCGTACTGGATCGAGGTCAACCGCCTCGAGAACGAGGCCGACCGGGTCTATCGCAAGCTGCTCTCCCGGCTTTTCAGCGGCGACTACGACGCACTCACCATGGTGAAGCTTCGCGAGGTGGCCGATGGCTTCGAGGAAGCCGCCGACGCCCTCGAGCACGTCGCGCACGCTGTCGAGACGATCGCCGTCAAGGAGTCCTGAGCGGTGGATTCCACTGCCCTTGTGGTGGTCATCGTCGTCGTGGCGCTCGGTTTCGACTTCACCAATGGCTTCCACGATTCCGCGAACGCGATCGCCACCTCGATCTCGACCCGCGCCCTCACGCCCCGCGTCGCACTAGTTCTGGCCGCGGTCATGAACGTGCTCGGTGCCCTCGTCTCGACGAAGGTCGCCGCCACGGTCGGCAAGGGGATCATCGAACAACCCAGCAACGACACCCATGCGCACGTAGTGCACGGGCTGGTCGTGGTGCTCGCGGCGCTGATCGGCGCCATCGTCTGGAACCTCGGCACCTGGTACTTCGGGCTGCCGTCATCCTCGTCGCATGCCCTGATCGGCGGGTTGGTCGGCGCCGCCCTGGCCGCGTCCGAGACCGTCAAGTGGCACGGTGTGTTGGAGAAGGTCGTCATCCCGATGGTGATCTCGCCACTGATCGGGTTCGGGTTGAGCTATCTCTTCATGCTCGCGTTGTTGTGGATCTTCCGCAAAGCGAACGCGGTGCGTGCCAACCGGGGTTTCCGCTGGGCCCAGATCGGGTCGGCGGCGACGATGGCCTTCGGGCACGGCAGCCAGGACGCCCAGAAGACCATGGGGGTCATCGCTCTGACGCTGGTCGTCTCCGGCCACCTCGGTACGAAGGATCCGATTCCGCTCTGGGTGATCCTGGCCGCAGCCGCGGCGATCTCGGCCGGTACCTACGCCGGCGGCTGGCGCATCATGCGCACGATGGGGCGCCGGATCTTCTCGCTCACACCGGCGCACGGGTTCGCCGCCCAGTCGGTCGCGAGCGTTGTCATGCTCGGCACCGCGCACTATGGCCTGCCCGTGTCGACCACCCACGTCATCACCTCGTCGATCATGGGCGTGGGCAGCACCCGCCGCTTCTCCGCCGTGCGCTGGGGAGTGGCGGGGCACATCATGTTCGCCTGGGTGCTGACGATCCCGGCCGCCGCCTCGGTGGCCGCGCTGGTGTGGCTCGGCCTGCACCCGTTCATCTCCTGAAGGTGATCGAATCGCCCGGGCGTAGCTGGGCCGCGGCGTCCAGGTCGTCGTCGCGGACGACAGCGATCACCGGGTAGCCCCCGGTCACCGGCGCATCGGGGCCGAACAGGATCGGCCGCCCGTCCGGAGGTACCTGCAGCGCGCCGGGCAGGGTGGGCTCGCTGGCCAGTTCGCCCGGCCGAACGCGTTCCAGGCCCGGCCCGTCCAGCCGGATCCCCACCCGATTCGACTCCGGCCGCACCATCCACGCGCGCTCGGTCAACAGTGCGAGGGCTGCTGGGGTGAACCAGTCGTCGCGTGGCCCGGCGATCACCCGCAGTACTCGTCGCACCGGATCGGGTGCGGCGCTTGCCCCGCGGACGTCATCGGCGATGTCGGTGCCGACGCTCAGTTGGTCACCGGACCGCAACGGCGCCGGCCCCAGCCCGCTGAGCGTGTCAGTGCTGCGCGAGCCGAGTTCGGCTGTCGCAGCCAGGCCACCGCGTACCGCGAGGTAGCTGCGCAGCCCTTGCGGGGGAGCGCCCAGGCGCAGCACTGCACCGGCCCGCAACGTAGTGGCGCTGCCCCAATCAAATCCTGGGCAAGCGGCACCGGTGAGGGCGAGTGTCACCGCGTCGTGGACGCGGATGCTCAGGCCACCGAGCGTGACCTCGATCGCGGCCGCATCAGGCCGATTGCCGACGAGTCGGTTGGCCAGGCGCAGCGCGGCGCGATCGAAGGCGCCCGAGCGAGCCACCCCGAGCCGCCCGTACCCGGGACGCCCGCCGTCCTGGATCGAGGCGTACGACCCCGGCTCGAGGATCTCGATCATCTCGGCCGGAACCGGACGTGGGTACCCGGCGTGAGCAGGGCCGGCGGCTCGCGCGCGGTGTCCCAGAGCGGCGCGTCGGTGCGCCCGAGCAGCCGCCAGCCGCCGGGCGACGAGCGCGGATAGACGCCGGTGAACTCGCCTGCCACGCCGACCGAGCCGGCTGGCACCTCGGTCCGAGGTTCGGCCAGCCGACCGACGTGCAGTGCTGGGTCCAGCCCGCTGAGGTAGGCGAAGCCGGGCGCGAATCCGCAGAAGGCGACGGTGTAGTCGACGCCCGAGTGCTGCCGGATGAGTGCCTCGACACTGACGCCGATTTCGTCGGCAACGCCGGCCAGGTCGGGGCCGTCGTAGTGGACCTCGAGGTCCACCACCGCGTCTGCAGGGTCGTCGGTTGCCTCGCCGCCGGCAAAGGAGCGCAGGACGGCGCCGATCGCCGCGGCCGTGGTGCGCCGTGGGTCGAAGCGCACGAGCAGGGTGCGGGCCGCCGGTACGACCTCCAGGACGCCTCTGGCGTTGCTGGCCAGGCCGCCGAGCCCGAGCACCGCCGCCGCGTCGTCGACCTCGGCCAGCACGGCTCGTTCGCCGTAGGGCAGCAGCCGCAGACTCATGTCACAAACGCCTGGACGGTGCAGCCGTGCTCGGTGAGCGCTGTGCGTACCGCCCGAGCGAGGTCGACGGCACCGGGCGTGTCGCCGTGCAGGCCGAGCGACCTAGCGGTGATCGTGACGAGGGAGCCGTCGCTGCTGCGTATCTGCCCGTCGCGGGCAATCGAGATGGCTTGCTCAACCACGGCGGCCTCGTCGGTGAGGACGGCGCCGGCGATGTTGCGCGCTACGAGCCGACCATCTGGCCGATAGGCGCGGTCCGCGAACGCCTCGGCGACATAGTCGAGGCCATGCGCCTCCGCGGCGGCAGCGAGTGCCGAGTCCGGCAGACCGAGAAGAAGCAGATCGCGGTCCAGAGCGGCGACTGCGGCTGCGACCGCGCCGGCCTGAGCGGCGTCGTCGGCCGCCGTGTTGTACAGGGCGCCGTGCGGCTTGACGTAGCGAACCTGCGTGCCCGCCGAGCGGGCGAACGCGTCCAGTGCGCCGATCTGATAGAGGACGTCGGCGGTGAGATCCGCGGGAGAGATGTCCATGCGACGGCGGCCGAAGCCGACCAGATCTCGGTAGCCGACCTGCGCGCCCACCACCACACCGAGGCTCGCGGCGCTCGCGCACACACGCTGCATGGTGACCGGATCCCCGGCATGAAAGCCGCAGGCCACGTTCGCACTCGTCACCACGTCGAGCAGTGCGTCGTCGTCGCCCAGCCGCCATGCGCCGAAGCCCTCACCGAGGTCGGCATTCAGATCGATCGCCACGGTCGGCACGCTATCCCGTCCCCGGGGCTGTAAGCGGAACCGATCATCCGGCACACCGGCAGCGGGCTGTTCGCCGTACCGCCTGGCCTGTCCGGACCCGGCGACTGGTGGGCAAGGCGCCGTTCGCCTGAGCGGCGGCTGGCGCCCGGTGCGGCAGACTTGCGCCTCATGAGTAGCCCTGTGTCAAGCCGCCTGCTGTTGATCTTGCAGGAGTCGCTGGAGGGCGCCGTGTTGGGCGGGGTCGTAGGCGGTGCCGTCTTGCCAGCATTTCCAGATCACGAACAGCCATGCGCGAGCGAGGATCCGGACGGCGTGGGGGTGGTCGTGGCCTCGGGCGCGGGCCCGGTGGTAGAGGTCTGCGGCCCAGGGGTTGGCGCGGCGGGAGTCGGCGGCGAAGTCGGTGACGGCGTCGCGCAGTTGTTTATCGCAGGCCCAGCGGAACCCGACGGCGCGGATCTTGCCGGACTGGCGGGTGGACGGTGCTGCGCCGGCGAGACAGGTGAGGGCTTCCGGTGTGGGGAAGCGGGCGCGGCAGTCGCCGATCTCGGCGAGCAGCCGCGCGGCGCGCACGCGCCCGGCCCGGGGCAGCGAGGTGAAGATGTGCGCGTCGGCGTGCAAGGCCAACTGCTCGTCGATCTGGGTGGACAGGGTCTTGATCTGCTCGACGAGGGTGGTGAGCACGGCCAGCAACGCGCGGGTGATGTGAGCCTGCGCAGCGCCGTGCTCGCCGACCGCGCCGCGAGGCGCGCCGGCCAGGCGGGTGTGCAGCACGGCGGGGTCGACGCGACCGCAATAGCCCACGGAGCTCAGCCACGCGCCGAGGCGCCTGGGGGACAGCCAGTCGGCGCGGTCCTGGGTGTCGAAGCGGGTCAGGAACGCCAGGCTGATCGGCGAGTCGATCTCGGCGAACAGCCCGACCGCGCCGGGGAAGGCGTTGCGCAGATGGGCTCGCAGCTGGTTGGCCACGGCCACGCGGTGGGAGACGAGGTCCTTGCGGGCTCGGCAGGCGCGGCGCAACGCGACGGTGGCGTCGCTGTCGGGGGTGAGCGGGCGCAGCCGAGCACGGTCGGTGCGCAGCGTGTCGGCGAGCACGAACGCGTCGAAGCGGTCGTCCTTATTGCCGGCCGAGCCGTAGCGACCGCGCAGGTTCTTGACCTGGTTGGGGCTGATCACCACAACGGTCAGCCCCGCATCGAGCAATGCCTCCACGACCGGCCCGTCCGGGCGCTCGATCGCCACCTCGCGCACCTTCGCGCGGGTCAGGACATCGACCAACTCGCCCAGGCCCGCGGCGCTGTGCTCGACGCTGTGCCGCACGAGTTCGCGGCCGCGGTTATCGACGACCGACACAGCGTGATCGTCACGCGCCCAGTCCAACCCGCCAGTGACTCCGTTGGGTGGATCCTCGGGCAATTGGGTGATCGGAATGTTGCTGGCAGACTTCACGTCAGCCTCCTCGCTGCTAGACCCAGTGGGGAGGCACCCTTTTGCGGTGCCGAGGCGTGGCTGCCGGTTCGCTCACTGATCGGCGCTCGATGGCGCTCAGCCCTGTCGACGGTCGGCACGCCCCGGGCAACCGCTGGACCCCGCAGAACTCATGATGGACGTCAAACGCGTCTAGCGAGCAGGGCAGTGATCCAGCGGCACCTCGGGTGCATCGGCGATCCATCGAAGATCACCGACACAAGGATGGTGCACCAGTGAGCACGTCTCGAGGCGATCGCGTGGCCGCCCGAGCGGGCGAGCTGATCGAGCG
>JBDTXT010000187.1:0-5714 GCA_040006035.1 Pseudonocardiales bacterium
ACGTGTTCCTGCTCGGCTCCTCGTCCTGGCGCATCCAGGACATCACCCACGACCGAGTACTGGTCACCCCCGCGCCGGGCGAGACGGGGCGGATGCCGTTTTGGAAGGGCGATTCACCGGGCCGCCCGATCGAACTGGGCCGCGCGCTGGGTGCGTTCCTGCGCGAGATCGCCTCCGCGGATCCCGAAGCCGGCGCGGCTCGGGCCCGTGCGGCGGGGCTGGACGACTGGGGGACCGAGAACCTGCTCGCGTACTTGGCCGAGCAGCGCGCCGCCACCGGGCAGCTACCCGACGACCGCACCGTGCTGGTCGAACGCTTCCGCGACGAGCTGGGCGATTGGCGGCTGGTCGTGCATTCCCCGTTCGGCGCAGCCGTCAATGCGCCGTGGGCGCTGGCCATCGGCGCCCGACTGCGCGAGCGCTTCGGGTTGGACGTCGCGTCCATGCACTCCGACGACGGCATCGTGCTGCGGTTGCCCGACACCGATGCCGAGCCACCTGCCGGTGAGCTGGCGCTGTTCGACCCCGACGAGATCGAGTCGATCGTCACGGCCGAGGTCGGTGCTTCGGCGCTGTTCGCCTCGCGCTTCCGCGAGTGCGCGGCGCGCTCGCTGCTGCTGCCCAAGCGCGACCCGCGCCGCCGTGCCCCGCTGTGGCAGCAGCGGCAGCGGGCCAACCAGCTGTTGCAAGTCGCCCGCGACTACGGCGAGTTCCCCGTTGTGCTCGAGGCGATGCGTGAATGCCTCCAGGACGTCTACGACGTGCCGGGGCTGGTCGGGATGATGCGCGATCTCGCGGCCCGGCGGATCCGGATGGTCGAGGTCGAAACCCCGGCCGCTTCGCCGTTCGCCCGCTCGCTGCTGTTCGGTTACGTCGGCATGTTCGTCTACGAGGGCGATGCGCCGCTGGCCGAGCGGCGGGCCCAGGCACTGTCGCTCGATTCCGCCATGCTGGCCGAACTACTGGGCACGACCGAGCTGCGCGAGCTGCTCGACCCCGACACCATCGCCGCGGTCGAGGCCGAGCTGACCCGCCTCGCCGACGACCGCCACGCCCACGGCCCCGACTCGGTGCACGACCTGCTGCGCGGGGTAGGCGACCTCAGCACCGCCGAGGCGATCGCCCGCGGCGCCACCGCGGGGGATCTGGCCGAGCTCGAGGGCGCCCGCCGAGCGGTCCGGGTGCGCATCGCCGGCGATGAGCGGTGGCTCGCGATCGAGGACGCCGGCCGGGTCCGCGATGCCCTCGGCGCGGCCCTGCCGGTTGGGGTGCCCGAGGCGTTCACCGAGCCGGTGCGCGACCCCATGGGCGACCTGGTGGGCCGCTATGCCCGCACCCACGGGCCGTTCCAGGCGCAGGACGTGGCCACCAGGCTCGGCCTCGGGGTCGCAGTGATCGGCGCGGCGCTGGCCCGCCTCACGGCGGCCGGGCGGGTGCTGCAGGGTGAGTTCCGACCGGGTGGGATCGGGCTGGAGTGGTGCGACGCCGAGGTGCTGCGCACGATTCGGCGCCGGTCGTTGGCGGCACTGCGCCGCGAGGTCGAACCGGTGCCGGCCGATGCGCTGGCTCGATTCATCCCGTCATGGCAAGGAGTCGGGGCGCGCGCCACCCGCGGCGTCGACGGCCTGCTGCGCGTCGTCGAGCAACTCGCCGGTGTGCCACTGCCGGCCAGTGCTCTGGAATCGTTGATCCTGCCCAGCCGCGTCGCCGACTACTCCCCCGCCCTGCTCGACGAGTTGACCCTCTCGGGCGAGGTGCTGTGGACCGGCGCCGGAGCGATGGCCGGCAACGACGGCTGGATCGTGCTGGCGCCGGCCGAGCTCGCGCCGCTGGTCATGCGCCCGGATGACCCCGACGCGGCAGGCAGTGCCGATGACGTCGACGGCTCGCTCGAACGGGCGGTCCGGGCGGCGCTCACCGGCGATCAGGCCTTGTTTTACCGCGGCCTGGCGGATCGGGTCGCGGCCACCCATGGCGTGGCGAGCGACGACGAGATCTCCGCTGCGGTCTGGGCGCTGGTCTGGGGCGGCACGCTGACCAACGACACCCTGGCACCCGTACGGGCCCTGCTCGGTTCGGGATCACGCACGACCCACGCCCGGCGCCCTCGCGCGCCGCGCTCGCGCTACGGCCGCTACAGCGGCCTGGCCGCGCCGGGCGGCTCGCCGCCGGCCCGTCCTAGCCCACCGGCGATGGGTGGTCGTTGGTCGGCGACGCCGGCACGAGACAGCGACCCGACCCGCCGCGCCCTGGCCGCCGCCGACGTGCTCCTGGATCGCTACGGCCTCGTCACCCGCGGCTCGGTCGCAGGCGAGCGGGTCCAGGGCGGTTTCGCCGCCGTGTATCCAGTGCTGAAGGCCGCCGAGGAGTCCGGTCGCGCGCGCCGCGGCTACTTCGTCGACGGGCTCGGAGCGGCGCAGTTCGCGCTGCCCGGCGCCGTCGACCGGCTGCGCACCGAGGCGCGCCCAGCCGACCTCCGCGAGCCCAGCCCGACCCTGGTGCTCGCCGCCACCGACCCGGCCAACCCGTATGGCGCAGCCCTCGCCTGGCCGGCGGCACCGCCGTCCGGCGGGGCGCGTCGGGGCCACCAGCCCGCCCGCAAGGCCGGCGCCCTGGTCGTTCTGGTCGACGGCAGTTGCGTGATCTACGTCGAGCGGGGCGGTCGCACCCTGCTCTCGTTCACCGATGACGTCACGGGGCTGCAGCCGGCTGCCGACGCCCTTGCTCTGGCGGTTCGTGACGGCGCGCTCGGCAAGCTGCAGGTCGAACGTGCCGACGGCGCGCCGATCGTCTCCTCGCCGCTCGGCGACGCCCTCGAGGCGGCGGGCTTTCGCCCCACGCCGCGGGGGCTGCGGTTACGCGCGTGACCGACTCACCCGACGGTGGCATCCGGGCCATCGCGAGACGATAGGGACATGCCAGAAGGCGACACAGTGTGGCTGACCGCGCGACGGCTGCACCAGGGCCTGGCCGGTCGGACCCTCACCGTTTTCGACCTGCGCGTCCCGCAGCTGGCCACGGTCGATCTGCGGGGGGCGGCGGTCACCGAGGTGCTGGCCCGCGGCAAGCACCTGCTGACCCGCCTGGACGACGGCCAGAGCCTGCACAGCCACTTGAAGATGGACGGCTCCTGGTACCTGTCGCGCGCCGGTGAGCGTCCGCGGCGCCATCCCGAGCACATGATCCGGGCCCAGCTCGGCAACGCGGAGTGGCTGGCTACGGGATACCGGGTGCATGACCTGCGCGTCATTGCCACCGCGGCCGAGGCCGAGCTCGTCGGTCACCTCGGCCCTGACCTGCTCGGGCCCGACTGGGAGCCGGACACCGCGGTGCGCCGGCTGCGCAGCGAGCCGGCGGCGGCGATCGGCGAGGCGCTGCTCGACCAGCGCAACCTGGCCGGCATCGGCAACCTCTACAAGTGCGAGGTGCTCTTCGTCGAGCGGGTGAATCCGTGGACCCCGGTCGGCGAGGTGCTCGACCTGACCTCGCTCGTGATTACGGCCCAGCGGCTCATGCGACTCAACCGCGACCACCCGGAACAGTCGACCACCGGTGAGCTCGCACGGGGGCGCCAGCACTGGGTCTACCGGCGGGCCGGCGAGGCGTGCCTGCGCTGCCGCACTCAGATCATGCGGGCTGAGCAGGGCGCGCCGCCGCGTCGGCGTAGCACGTACTGGTGCCCGTCCTGTCAGCGCTCTGGTTGAACTGCCTCAGCCCTTCTCCGGCTCGGCCTGCTTGGTCGTGTCGATCACCGGTGTTACGGCGGGACCGCTGAGCCCCGCGTCGATCTGCGGCGCGGCGGCGCTGCCCGTCACCGCGGGTTTTTCCGCCTCGAGCGAGGCGCGGATCTCGTCGAGCCGTGCGGCGCCCTGTAGGTCCACGGTCGCGCGCTGGATCTCCATCGTCCGGGCCGCCACTGAATCCTGCGCGAGCTCAGCCTGCCCCAGGGCGGTCGCATAGCGCTTCTCGATCTTGTCGCGGACCTCGGTCAGCGACGGCACGTTGGACGGCGCCGCCAATTCGCTCATCTGCATCAATGACTTGGACACCGTCTCCTGCATCTTCGCCTGCTCCAGCTGGGTCAGCAGCTTGGTGCGTTCGGCCAGCTTCTGCTCGAGCATCATGCGGTTGTTCTGCACGGCCTCGCGGGCCTTTGCCGCGGCGTGCAGCGACTGGTCGTGCAGGCTCTTGAGGTCCTCGACCGACGATTCGGCGTTGACGAGCTGATTGGCCAACGCCTGCGCCGTCTGCTCGAAGTCCTGTGCACGCTTCGCGTCGCCGTCGGTTTGGGCCCTGTCGGCGAGCACGAGCGCCTGCTTGGCCTGGGCCTGCAGCGTCTCGATCTGGCCCAGCTGGCGGTTGAGCTGCATCTCCAGCTGACGCTGGTTGCCGATTACCGCGGCTGCCTGCTGGGTCAGCTGTTGGTGCTGATGCTGCGCCTCTTGGATCGCCTGCTGGATCTGGATCTTCGGGTCGGCCTTCTCGTCGACCTTCGCGCCGAACCAGGCCGACATGTACTTCCACGCCTTGACGACGGGATTCGGCTTGGCCATCAGGTGCCCTCCAGCGGATCGGCGGTCGCAAACACAATCGACGTTACCGACTTATCGTCTCAGACGCCCGGTCGCTGCGGCAGGGCCCTGCGCTCAGGCCGGCTGCGCCTCTCGCGAGGCCGGACCGACTGGCTGGGCAGCGTCCTCGGGCGAGGCCGCTGGCAGACCGGCCAGGACCACAGCGAGGTCGGCCGCGATCGAGGCCGGGTTGCCCGGGGTGATCAAGTAGGAGGCCAGCCAGCGCAGCACGGTGTCGGTGCCGCCGCGGTTCTCGGCGCGCAACGCCGACCGCACGGCCTCGCGTGCGCTGTGCCAGCCCTCGGCCGTGACATCGATGCAGCCCAGTGCGGCCAGCGTCGCCGGCTCGATGCGGCCGAGAGTGCGCACGGATGGGTGGCGCGACAGCGCTTCGGCTGCGCCGGCGAGCGCCTCGGCCAGCGGTTGCCCCGCGACTGAGTCCACCAGCTTGCTCACCTCGGCGCTGAGCAGGGCGCAGAGCACCGCCTCGCGCGTGCGGAAGTGGTTGTACAGCGTGGCTTTGGCCACGCCGGCGGCCGCCGCCACCTGGGCCATCGTGATCTTGGTACCGCTGGTCTCGACGCTCAGACGCGCACCGTCGAGCAGGGCTGCGCGCGTCCGGTTCATCGCGTTGCCGGCGCGCGATCGTGTTCCGGCCGCGCGGACGGGGGCGGCCGATGCGATCGACGGGGCGATCGTGGTGGAGCGGAACAGCGTGTCGAACAGCGGGTCGCGGGCAGTCATGCCCGGCCTCCCGCGGAGCTTTCGGTCATGCTCGGCAAGTTACCCCGCCGCGGCGACGCCGCGGGGATGACGCGCAGCGTTCGGCGCAGGGTGTGACCGGTGTGTCAGCGGAGAGGCTCAGGCGGCCACGGTCGGCAGGGCGCGGACCTTGGGGCCGATGGCGTCGCCGCCCGGGGCGACGCTGATGCGAGCCGATCCGGCGCCCGGTATCGCGGCCATCCGGCCACCGGAGATCGCCAGCTTCTCTTCGCGGCGCAGGGTAGTGCTGACCTGCCAGAAAAGCTCGGACAGCTCGACGTCAAGAGCGCCGCAGATGGCGGCGAGCAGTTCGGAGGAGGGTTCCTTCTGGCCGCGCTCGACCTCGGACAGGTAGCCCAGGCTGACCCGGGCGCTCGAGGA
>JBDTXT010000188.1:0-5683 GCA_040006035.1 Pseudonocardiales bacterium
AGGCGGCCCAGGAGATCGTGGTCAAGGACTACGTCAACCTCGGCATCGCGGCCGCGACCCCCCGTGGGCTGATCGTGCCCAACATCTCCGACGCCGGCCGGCTGTCCCTGCGCGTGTTGGCCGAGGCGATGACGGCGCTGGTCAGCACCGCGCGCGACGGCAAGACCTCGCCGGCAGACATGCAGGGCGGCACCATCACGATCACCAACGTCGGGGTGTTCGGCGTCGACACCGGCACGCCGATCCTCAACCCCGGCGAGTCGGCGATCCTGGCCTTCGGCGCGATCCGCGAGCAGCCCTGGGTGCACAAGGGCAAGGTCAAGCCGCGCATGGTGACAACCCTGGCGCTGTCCTTCGACCACCGGGTGATCGACGGCGAGCTCGGCTCGCTGTTCCTCGCCGACCTGGCCGCCGTGCTGCGTGACCCCGAGGCCGCCCTGCTTGCCTGGACCTGAAGTGCTGCCCCGCCCTGTGTGAGCCAGCTCACCGAAGAAAGGGGCATTTATCCTGCTTGCTAGCGTTGATCTATAAGGCAGGACTATCGCAGCACCGAAGGAAGGGGTGGATATGAACGCCACCAAGCACCTCGCCACCAGGCTCCGCGCTTCACGCGCGGCGACCCGCCGGTCACGAGCCATCAACAGGGCCCTCGTCGGCGCCTCGCCCGCGCTGCGCGACGAGCTGCTGGAGATCTCCAGGGACCTCTGAGCGACGCTCACAGTCAAGAAGCCCGGCTCGGTCGAAGGACCGGCCGGGCTTCGTCTTGTCAGGGCAACCCCCGCGGTGATCAAGGAATCTTGCACGCCGACTCGCCGTGCCGTCCCACCAAAGTTCCATGATCACGAAGTTCGCGCGCGACCCCAAGACAAAGCGAGGGACCGGCCGGAGCCGGTCCCTCGCGTGGGACTGAGGTCGGTGGAGCTTCTGGGCTAGTAGCGGGGATCGCCAGGATCGCGGACGACCCGCTCCTCAACGACGGCACTGTCCGCCCGGCGGTTGCGCGGCCCCCAGATGACCAGGGTCAGGATGAGGCCGAGCAGGCCGGCTGCCATCAGGATGTAGCCGATGACGTGGATGCTGATGCCGGCAAAAATTGTGGCCTTCACGGCGAAGGCGAGGATCGCGCCCACCGCGAGCAGGAACACGCTCGCGCCGATACCCATGAGGACCTCCTGGTTCTGGTGACCGGCGAACTGCCGCCCACAACATCTTGCATGATTCCCACTGCCGCCCCCATTGAACCAGAGCGAACGCGGGTTGCCGGGGTCAGCCGCGCCGTTACCTCGGGCGTTCCTCGGGCGGGCGCATGACTACAGTGTGGTCGACCTCGTCGTCGCGGTAGGACTGGTAAGGCTGTTGGGGTGCCTGGGGCGCTGGCCCGTAGTACTCGGTCTCGTCGGCCGTGCGCCGCGGCGGCCGGACCCAGGAGGCGATGATGCCGCGGCCTCGCCACGGCGAGACGAGGTAGGCCGCCACCGCCGTAAGGACGAGGCCGGCCAAAGCGGTGATGAAGCCGAGACTGAGCAGGTCCAGACCCCTGATGTAGGGCTCGTGGATCGCCAGCCACACGATCAGGCCAACCGTGACGAGCCACGGCCCGGCAGCATGCCAGCGTTCGCGCCGGGCGCGGCTGGCTCTGCCCAGGGCCGTGATGAGCAGGCCGGCCAGTCCTCCAATGAACAGTGCTGTGCCGAGCATCCCGATCGACAGCCAGGACGGGCTGATGGTCACGGCGAAGCCGAGGACCAGCCCGACCACGATCATCGATACTGCGGTGATAATCCCCACGGCGTGGCACCTCCGCCCCCGAGGCTACCTATCCCGTCCGGCTCAGGCTCGTCCGCTCAGGTGCTATCAGAACGCGGACTCGTCGAGCCCCATCAGGTCGAGGGTGGTGTTTTCGGTGACCACCCGGCGGGCGGAGAGTTCGGGCAGCACCGTCGAGGCGAAGAACGAGGCGGCGGCTACCTTGCCCTCGTAGAAGGCCCTGTCGCGGCCGGTGACCCCCTCGTCGAGACGGGCTACCGCGACCTCCGCCTGGCGCAGCAGCAGCCAGCCGATGACCAGGTCACCCAAGCTCATCAGTAGCCGGGTTGTGTTGAGGCCGACCTTGTAGACGTTGGGGGTGTGCTCCGCCGCACTGGTCAGTTGACCGACCATCGCACCGACCATGCCCTGGATATCCTCCAGCGCCTGACCGAGCAGAATGCGTTCCCGCTTGAGCCGGCCGTTGCCCTCCTCGGCGTCCACAGTGGACTTGATGAGCGTGGACAGCGCCAGCAGGGCTTGGCCCTTGTCGCGCACGATCTTGCGGAAGAACAGGTCCATGCCTTGGATCGCCGTGGTCCCTTCGTAGAGGGTGTCGATCTTGGCGTCGCGGAGGTACTGCTCGAGCGGGTAGTCCTGCAGGTAGCCGGAGCCACCGAGGACCTGCAGCGACTGCGCGAGCAGTTCGTACGACCGCTCGGACCCGACCCCCTTGACGATCGGCAGCAGCAGGTCGTTGAGCCGCACCGCCGTGTCGTCGACCCCCCCGGCGTGCTCGGCGACCTGCACGGCGTCCTGCTGTGACGCGGTGTAGAGCACCAGCGCCCGCATGCCCTCGGAATAGGCCTTCTGCAGCATCAGCGACCGGCGCACGTCGGGGTGGTGGGTGATCGTCACCCGGGGCGCGGACTTGTCGGTCATCTGGGTGAGGTCGGGGCCCTGCACGCGCTCCTTGGCGTAGGCCAGCGCGTTGAGGTAGCCGGTCGACAGGGTGGCGATGGCCTTGGTGCCGACCATCATCCGGGCGTACTCGATCACCTTGAACATTTGTGCGATGCCGTCGTGCACGTCGCCGACCAACCAGCCCACGGCCGGCTCGCCGTCGCCGAAGGTGAGCTCGCATGTGGTGGAGGCCTTGAGGCCCATCTTCTTCTCGACGTTGGTGGCAAGGACTCCGTTGCGCTTGCCGATCTCGCCGGTGGCGAAGTCGACGTGGAACTTGGGCACGACGAACAACGACAGCCCCTTGGTGCCGGGGCCGGCGCCCTTCGGGCGGGCCAGCACGAGGTGCACGATGTTGTCGGCCATGTCGTGCTCGGCCGAGGTGATGAAGCGCTTGACGCCCTCGATGTGCCAGGTGCCGTCGGGCTGCTCGATCGCGCGGGCTCGGCCGGCGCCGACGTCGGACCCGGCGTCGGGCTCGGTGAGCACCATCGATGCGCCCCACCGCTTGTCGATCATGTACTGCGCCAGGCGCTTCTGGTCGGCGTTGCCGAGGGAGTCGAGGATGGAGGCGAAGCCCGGCCCGGACATGAACATGAAAGCGGCCGGGTTGGCGCCGAGCAGCAACTCCGACACCGCCCAGCGCAGGGTCGGCGGGGCACCGGTGCCGCCGAGGTGCTCGGGCAGGTCGAGGCGGAACCACTCTGCGTCCATCAGCGCCGCGAAGGACTTCTTGAAGCCGTCGGGCATGCGTACGGAATGGGTCGCGGGGTCGAAGACGGGCGGGTTGCGGTCGGCGTCGGCGAAGGGCGCGGACAGCTCACCGGTGGCCTGCCGGTGGACCTCGCCGAGGATGTCGCGGGCGGTGTCGGTGTCGAGGTCGGCGTAGCGCCCGGTACCGAGCAGGTCACCGGTGCCGAAGACCTCGAACAGGTTGAACTCGAGGTCTCTCACGTTGCTCTTGTAGTGGCCCATCGCAGCTGCGCTCCGTCCACGTACTCGCCAGTAACATGAAGGTATTACTGGCCAGTAGGGTTGGCAAGTCCGCGAACGGGTGATGCTGGCCACTCGTTGTCTACTTGAGCGCCCACCGTACGGTGACCGAGACGCTGATCTGGGCCTCACCAGGGCTGATCGGGACCGCTGAGCCGCTGTCCGCCGCACGTGCCTGGCCCATCTGGGGGCTGGCGTAGGTCTGTGGCTGGCCCTCGGTGATCAGTTCCACCGGGCCGAGCGAGCGGCCGGCCAGGTCGGCGTAGCGCTGCGCCTTGCGCTTGGCGTCGGCGAAGGCTGCGTCGCGGGCCTTCTGCAGCAGACCGGCGTTGCCCTCCAGGTCGAAGGAGACGCCCTGCAACCGCGCCGCGTCGCCGCCGGCGCTGACGGCGCTGCCGATCGTCGAGCCGGCCTTTGACAGGTTGCGCAGCTTGGCGGTGAGTTGCTCGCTCACCGAGTAGCCGTCCGGGTGGCCCTTGCTGTCCATGGCCGCGCCGAGCGAGACGTTGGAGGTCTGCAGGTCCTTCTCCGCCACGCCGGCCTTGCGGAAGGCGTCGTGGATGCGCTTCTGCAGCGAGTTGGCGTCGCGCAGGGCCGAGGACACGTCACCCCGGCGTACCTCGACGCCCAGCGAGACGCGGAGCACGTCGGGCGTGCCGCTGGTGTTGCCGAGGCCGGAGACGACAACGCCCTGCTCGACACCGGCCGGGGCGACAGATGCCATGGAGAGGTCAGCGGCGTTCACGGGCGCAGGCCCGTGCATCGTCCCGAAGAAGTAGGCGCCGGCGACAGCGACGACGATGGCGGCGACGGCGAGATGGGTGCGGCGCATGGGGACCTCCACGGGAGACTGGTGGAGGTGAGACGCACCGGGCGCCCGATCGGTTCAGCCCGGTCGGGACGAACCTGCGTAGCCCATCGACGAGATCGACTGGTAGCGGACCACGTCACCCGTGGTGGGCGCCCCGATCACGGTGTCTCCGCCGACGAAGATCGCCACGTGGCTGATCGGGGAGTAGAAGAACACCAGGTCGCCGGGCTGCAGGGCCGAGCGGGAGACGTGGGGCGTGACGGCGTACTGCATCCGGGAGGAGTGCGGCAGCGACACGCCCGCCGCCCGCCACGAGGCCATGGTCAGGCCGGAGCAGTCGTATGAGCCGGGGCCGGCCGCTCCGTACTGGTACGGCTTGCCCATCTGCGACATGGCGAACCGCAGCGCGATGGCCCCGCGACCGCTGGCCGTGGCCGGCAGGGTCGGGAAGAAGGTAGATCCGGCCGAGCGCCCGGAGCGGCTGGCCCGCTGGCCGGTGTCAACCGCAGCCAGCCTCCTCCACTTTGCGAGGTCGGTTTCGATGGCTGCCTTCTTGACGCGCAGTGTCGCCTCGGTTCTGCGCTGGGTGGCCTCCTCGTGCGCGAGCGCGAGGATCTGCTCGTGGAGGGCCTTGTGGGCCACGCCCAGGGCTCGCAGGTGCGCCCGCTGGCCGCTGGACAGGTGCCGCAGCGTCATCACGCTGTCGAGGAACGCCTGCGGGCCGTCTGCGCTGAGCACGGAACTGATGGCGCTGACGTTGCCGCCACGGTAGGCGGCGGCGGCCAGTGAGTCGGCCTGCTGCTGCATCGTCGACAGCTTCTGCCGGCTGGCGGTAACCCGCGCCTGCAGGCTGCGGATCAGCAGTTGGGTTGTCTTGAGACGTTCGCGGGCGGCGTCGTAGTCCTCGGTCGCCCGCTGCATGCGCAACTGCAGCGCAGCAACCTGACGTTCTGCGGAGACGCCCGAAGAGGTGGGTACGGCGGCTGCGCCGCTGGTGGTGCCCGCGCCGACGGCGACGACCATGGTGGCGATGAGGGTGGTGCGGAGTAGTGCAGACCTGCGACAGCGCCAGTGGCTTAAGCGCATCGTGAGTGCTCTCTCTTCCAGCATTGCTTGCCGACCGGGTTAGCTGACGGGTTCGGGCGGGGAAGAAGTCGCCCTACCTCACCT